>JBOHUY010000072.1:0-2665 GCA_050735015.1 Candidatus Dormibacterales bacterium
GCTCCCGCTCATGCGGGGTGTGCTCGACAACCTCGCGCGCGAGGGCCTCGGGGGGGCGCTCACGGGGCCCGTGGCGAGGGGTGACGCGGAGACCGTGCGGGCTCACCTGGCCGCCCTGAGGGCGATCGGGGAGGGAGTGGGGCCCGCGGCCGCGGAAGAACCGCTGCCCGCGCGCGTTTACCGTATCCTGGGGCTGGTCGCACTGGAGCTGGGCGAGAGCACAGGGCTCCCCCCCCAAGCGGCGGCCCTCATACGCGCGGCGCTGACCGGATGACCGGCAGCGACCAGGAGGCAGAGAGATGACGACGGTCCTCGACGTGCAGAGGTTCAAGCTCGAAGGCAGGCGCTTCGCCATGCTCACCGCCTACGACCACCTCACGGCCAAGCTTCTCGACCAGGCCGGCATCCCCGTCCTGCTTGTGGGCGACTCTTTGGGCATGGGCGTGCTGGGCTACCAGAACACCCTCCCCGTCACCCTCGACGAGATCGTCCACCACGCCAAGGCGGTGGCCCGGGGGGCGTCCGGCGCGCTCTTGGTGGGCGACCTCCCCTTCATGTCCTACCACCGCTCGCAGGAGCAGGCCGTGGCCTCGGCCGGCCGGCTCCTCCAGGAGGCGGGCATGCACGCGGTCAAGCTGGAGGGCGGGGCCTGGGTGGCGCCCACCGTCCGGCGCCTGGTCGAGATCGGAATCCCGGTCATGGGCCACGTCGGCCTCACCCCCCAGTCCGTCCACCAGATGGGCGGCTTCAAGGTCCAGGGCAAGACGCCCGAGTCCGCCCAGCGCATCGTCGACGACGCCCACGCGCTCCAGGAGGCGGGTGCCTTCAGCGTCGTCCTGGAGGGGGTGCCCTCGGAGGTGGCCGCCCGGGCCACGGCCGAGCTCAAGATCCCCACCATCGGCATCGGCGCGGGGCCCGACTGCGACGGCCAGGTGCTCGTCATCCACGACATGCTGGGCCTCTCCACCGACCACCAGCCCAAGTTCGTGAAGCGCTATGCGGACCTGGCCGGCGAGATCGTGCGCGCGGCCCAGGAATACGCCCGGGAGGTGGCCGAGGGCGCCTTCCCGGACGCCGAGCACTCCTACGGCAAGAGCCGGGGAGAGAGCATGAGCGGGGCCTTCGACGAGGTCAGGTACGGCCGCTGAGGGTGAGCGTCCGGGGCCGGCCGGGACCCTGAGGGCCCCCGCCGGGCCCTCCCTGGCGGGCTCGGCGCCCGAGGTCCGCCGCCTCACGCGGGCCTGGCGGGTGGGCGGCCAGAGCGTGGGCCTGGTGCCCACCATGGGGGCCCTCCACGAGGGCCACCTGAGCCTCGTGCGGGCCTCCAACCGGGAGAACGACAGGACCGTCGTCAGCGTCTTCGTCAACCCCCTCCAGTTCGGGCCCCGGGAGGACCTTTCGCGCTACCCGCGCCGCCTGGAGGAGGACCTGGGCCTGCTCGGGCCGGGCGGGGCCCAGCACGCCGACGCCGTCTACGCGCCCGGCGTGGAGGAGATGTACGGGCCCGAGGGCAGGGCCTCCACGCGCGTCCGGGTTCTGGGCCTGGACGAGGTCCTGGAGGGCAGGGCGCGGCCGGGCCACCTGGAGGGGGTGGCGACCGTGGTCGCCAAGCTCTTCAACGCCGTCGCGCCCGACCGCGCCTACTTCGGGCGCAAGGACGCTCAGCAGCTCGCCGTCGTGACCCGTCTCGCACGCGAGCTCGACACCGGGGTCGAAGTCCGCCCCTGCCCCACCGTGCGGGAGCCCGACGGGCTCGCCATGAGCTCTCGCAACGCCTACCTGACGGGGCCCGAGCGGAAGGCGGCGACCTGCCTTTTCCGGGCCCTGGCGGCGGCCCAGGAGCTGCATGCGGCGGATGAGCGGGACCCCGCGCGGCTGGCCCTGGCCATGCGGCGTGTCCTGGCCTCCGAGCCCCTGGTGACGGCCGTCGACTACGCCGAGCTGGTCGACCCCGACACCTTCACGCCACCGGGCGACCTGGCCGTCCTGGCGGTCCAACTGAGGGACACGAGGCTTATCGACAACCATCTCCTGGGGTTCCCGCTGACGCCCGGCCGGAGCCCTCGGGGGCCCTCTCCAGACCGGGTGGGTGGGCCCCCCGGCCCCCGCTGAAATCCGGGCGGCCGAATACGGCCGCGCTTGTTACAATTGAAATTCGTTTTGGCGGCGGCTAACTGACGACCAAGACCACACCAATAAATTTCGGGGGTTTTCGACTTGCCCAGAGACACGAGCGCGGTCCTGACCGAGGAATCGATAGAAGAGATGGAGTCCTCGGGGGCCGTCCTGACCATGGAGGACTACCTCGCCTTCGACGAGGAGGCCTTCCGGACTCCCAATCACGGTGACATCGTCGACGGCGTAGTCGTCAGGGTCGACCCCGACGAGGTGCTGGTCGACATCGGCTCCAAGGCGGAGGGGGTCATCTCGAACAAGGAGCTGGGCTTCAGGGGCGACGTGGAGCCCGAGCTCTCCCCTGGCGACCAGATCAAGGTCTACGTCCTCCAGCCCGAGAACGAGGCCGGGAACGTCGTCTTGAGCCTCCGGCGGGCGCGCGCCGAGACGACCTGGCTGGCGGCCGCCGAGAAGGCGGAGTCGGCCGAGGTGGTGGAGGCCGAGGTCCGCGAGCAGAACAAGGGCGGCCTCATCGTCAACGTGCTCGGCC
>JBOHUY010000073.1:0-22967 GCA_050735015.1 Candidatus Dormibacterales bacterium
ACCCACCCCTGCACCGTGCTAGGCCGGCCGGCCCGGCAAAGAGAGGCGCTCGCAGACTTGGTCACAACCCGAATACTCGACCGCCGCCGGCTCGTCGAACCCGGCGCGTCCGCCTCCCGCAGGCGCCCCCGGGGCCTCCCGGGAGGGCTGCTCGCGCGCTCGCGGCTGGACGCCTTCGGTGCCGTCTACGCCGTCTTGGCTCTCATCGCCGGTTGCCTTGTCGTCTACCTGCTGGTGGTGGCGCAGGCGACCAAGGCCTCCTACGAGATCGGGCAGCTGCGGGGACAGCAGGCGCAGCTCCTGGCCGAGCAGCAGCAACTCCGATATCAGGAGGCCAGCCTCACCGCACCGGCACGCATCGAGCAAGAGGCGGCGGCCGCCGGCATGCAGCGGGCGACCCCCAGCCGGTACGTTTCCTACCGGCCCGTGCGGGTCGACGTGGGGGCCCCCTTGGGACGGGAGCGCCCAGCCGGACAGCCGCTCTGGCAGCAGGTGCTCGCGGCTCTCGCGCGGGGAGTCGGCGCCCGGGGCTTGGCGTCCGCCCTGGCGGGCCGATGACGGCGGCACTCCGAGCCCCTGCATGACGGCGGGCCGCCTCCCCGCCGACCGCCCACGGGCGCGAGCCGGTCCACGGATCTTCGGTACGGGACGCTAGCGGTGGCGGTCCAGCGGCGCTCCGGGGGCGCCGGCCGCACGGCCCCCTTCGAGCCCGGGAACGCCCTCCGGCGACCGTCAGGGCCACGGGAGGGGCGGCGGGGGGCCAGGACTCAGGTCCGCCGCCCAGGTCGGGCTCCCCGCGACCCGTCCCCGTCCAGGCTGCGCGTGCTCGGTCTCCTGGCGGTGGCGGTGCTCCTCACCGTGGCCATCTGGAGCCGGCTCGCCTACTGGCAGGTGGTACAGCACTCGGCCCTGGCGGCCGCAGCGCAGGCCCAGTACACCGAAAGGGTGGTGCTGCCCGCCCAGCGGGGCCGCATCCTGGACAGCCAGTCCCGGCCGCTCGCGGTCGACACCACGGCCTACTCGGTCTTCGTGTCCGCCCGCTACGTCCCGCCCGCTTCCCGGGCGCAGGTGGCCGAGGCGCTCAGCTCGGCCACCGGCCGTCCGCTCGCCCAGGTCGCCGCCATCCTCTCGTCAGGCGAGGGCTTCGCCTACATCGCGCACCGCCAGCCGCAGAGCGTGGCCGACCGCCTGGCGCAACTGCAGCTGCCGGGTGTGGGCGTGGAGCCGGAACAGGAGCGCTCGTACCTGCCCGGGGGTTCTACGGGCTCCAGCCTCGCCGCCAACCTCCTGGGCTTCGTCAACGCCGCCGGGCAAGGGCAGTACGGGATCGAGCAGGCATACAACTCGGCGCTGGAGGGCCATAACGGTTACTCCTATACGTACACCGATCAGACGGGGACCCAGGTCGTCCTGGGGTCGACCGCCCACCGCAACGCCGTGAACGGGGCGGATCTGGTCCTCACGCTGGATAGCGACATCCAGTACGCGGCCGAGCAGGCCATCCAGGCGGGCGTCCGGGCCGCCCACGCCGAGAGCGGGAGCGTGATGATCATGGATCCCAGCACGGGCGGGATCATCGCCTCGGCCGACTACCCCTCCTACGACGCCAATCGGTACACCACCGCGAACGTGGCCAGCTTCGTCGACGATGCCGTCTCGTATCAATACGAGCCCGGCTCGGTCATGAAGGTGGCGACGCTGGCGGGAGCCATCGACGCCGGCGCGATCACTCCCCAGACCACCATCTACGACCCTGGCGTCATGGACGTGGGCGGCTACGCAATCCACGACTGGGACTTCCGCAGCCACGGCGTGGTGACCATGACCAGGGTCCTGGAGGACTCCCTCAACGTAGGGGCCATCCACGCCATGCAGGCGGAGGGTTCCCCCGCCTTCTACCACTACCTTCAGGCCTTCGGGTTCGGCCGGCCCTCGGGCATCGACCTCGCCGGTGAGAGCGGGAACCCGCTCCCACCCTACAAGGACTGGGGCCCGGCCAACTTCGCGACGGCTTCCTTCGGCCAGGGGATCGACGTCAACATGGCCCAGATGCTGGCAGCCGTCAACGTGATCGCCAACGGCGGCCGCTACGCGACGCCGCACGTCGTCGCCACGGTGGGCGGCCGCCCGGCGCCCGGGGTGGGCGCACCCCAGCGCCGGGTCATCTCGCCCCGCGCGGCCGCGGAGATGAAGTGGATGATGACCCAGGTCGTCCAGCACGGTTCCGGCTGGAAGTCCTGCATACCCGGCTTCGAGCTCGACGAGGCCGGCAAGACTGGCACCTCCAACATCCCCGTCAAGGGGCGATACACGGGCGACGTCTGGGCCTCGTACGTGGGCTTCATGCCGGCGTCCAACCCCCGGTTCACGATGCTGGTCGTGATCAGGAAGCCGCACAACGGCTCCAACGACCACGACGAGGGCTACTACGTCGCCGCCCCGGTCTGGAGGCAGATCGCGCAGGACATCATCCTCCAGTGGCGGATCACCCCGCCCGGGGCGGGCGCGGGGCCGGCCTCCGTGTCGCCCGGCTGCCGCTCGTCGGTGACCGGCTGACGCCCGGGGTGACGAGATGCGAATCGGCCTCGAGGAACTGATCGGGGCGGTCGGCGGGCGGGCGCCGGGGTCGCCCGCGGGCCTCGCCTTCGAGACCTTCCACACGGACTCCAGAGAAGTCGTCCGGGGAGGCCTCTTCTTCGCGCTCAAGGGCGCCTCCTCCGACGGCCACGGCTTTGTCGGCGACGCCGCCGCCCGGGGGGCGGCGGGCGTGGTCGTGGACCGCCCCGTCGAGGCCGGGGGTGCCGTCGCCATCCTGGTCGAGGACACCTGGGAGGCGCTCTACCGCGCGGCCGGTCACGTCCTGGGCACCGTCTCGCCCCTCGTCGTGGGGGTGACCGGGAGCAACGGCAAGACCTCCACCCGGGAGATGACGGCGGCCGCCCTGGGGGCGACCCTGCGGGTGCGCAGGACGGAGGGCAACCTCAACACGGAGACCGGCGTCCCCCTCACCATCCTCTCTCTGGACCGGGCGGACCAAGCGCTCGTCCTCGAGATGGGGATGCAGGGTCCGGGCGAGATCGCCCGCCTGGCGGCGCTGGCCCGGCCTCGGGTCGGGGTCGTCACCTCCGTCGGCACCGTCCACCTGGAGTTCTTCGCGAGCCGGGAGGAGCTGGCGCGGGCCAAGGGTGAACTTCCCGCCGCGCTCCCGGCCGAGGGCCTGGCCGTGCTCAACGCCGAGGACGAGTACACGCCGCTGTTGAGATCTCTCACCAGAGCCCGGGTCGTCACCTTCGGGCTGGGCGCCGGCGACCTCAAGGGGGATGGCTACCGACCGGAGGGGGAGGGGGGCACGATGAGGGTGCGCGGCGTCGAGGTGCGCGTGGGCCTGCCCGGCCGCCACCAGGCCCGAAACGCGCTGGCCGCGCTGGCCGTGGCGGAGTTTGCGGGCGTCCCCCTCCCCGACGCGGCTGCCCGCCTGGGCGCGGTCAAGGTCCCCGGCCGGCTGTCCCGCGTGGCCGGCAAAGGCGGGGTGACGCTTGTCGACGACGCCTACAACGCCAGTCCGGAGTCGATGCTGGCGGCTTTCGAGACCCTCGCCGAGTGGCGGGGAGGGGGCCGCCTGCTGGGCGTGCTGGGGGAGATGCGTGAGCTGGGGACCCATGGCGAGACCGCCCACCGCAAGGTGGGCGCGCGCGCCCGTGAGGTCTTCGACGAGCTGGCCGTCATGGGCGCCGGCCTGGGCCCCGTGCTCGCCGCCGCCGCCGGGGCGGAGGTGGTGCCCGACCGTGCCGCCGCGGCGGCCTGGGTGGCGGAGCACGCGCGGCCGGGCGACACCGTTCTCGTGAAGGCCTCTCATGGCCTCGGACTCGACGAGCTGGTGAGGAGCCTCAGGGCCTGATGCTGCCCACCATTCTCACTCTCCTGATCAGCTTTCTCGTGGCCCTCGTCCTCTACAGGCCCTTCATCGGCTGGCTGCGCCGGCGGCGGGCGGTCCAGGTCATCCAACCGGAGCTTCCCTCTTCCCACCAGGTCAAGGCGGGTACGCCCACCGGGGGCGGCGGGCTCTTCGCCGCCATCCCCATCCTGGGCGGCGTCCTCGCTGCCCAGGCCGGCCACGCGGGGGCGCTGGCGGCCGTGGTCGGGTTGGGCGCGGGAGCCCTGCTGGGTGCCGCCGACGACGCCCGCAAGCTCAGGATCGGGGCGGTCGGGGTGCCCGCGCGAGCCAAGCTGCCGCTCCAGCTCGCCCTGGCCGTGCCGGTGGCCTACCTCGCCCTCCAGGAGGGGGGGACCCGGCAGGTGCTGCTTCCCTTCCCCCTCGGGTGGTGGTACTGGCCCCTCGCGATCGTCGCCTTGGTGGGGTCGGCGAACGCCGTCAACCTCACGGACGGCATCGACGGGCTGGCGGGCGGCCTGGGCATTATCGCCGTGGCTACCCTCGTCCTGGCGATGCCCGGGGGCGCCCCCGGCGAGAAGGCGGTGGCTCTGGCGCTCGTGGGCTGCCTGGGCGCGTTCCTCCTCTACAACCGCCATCCCGCGCGCGTCTTCATGGGCGACACGGGTTCCCTGGCGTTGGGATACGCGCTGGCGGCCATGGCCATCCAGCAGGGCATGGTCCTGCTCCTCCCCCTCCTGGGCCTGGTCTTCGTGGCGGAGACGCTCTCTGTCATCATCCAGGTCGGCTACTTCAAGGCCAGCGGCGGGCGCCGCCTCTTCAAGATCGCCCCGATACACCACACGTTCCACCAGGCGGGCTGGCACGAGAACCGCGTGACGCTCACGTTCTGGGCGGTGGGCGCGGTGGCGGCGGCGGGCGCGGCCATCGCGGGGCGCGCGCTGGCATGACCGCGGCCCTTCCCAAGCCCGGGTCGACGGCGCTGGTCGTGGGACTCGGCCGCAGCGGGCTGGCCGTGGCTCGCTTCCTCACCGGGCGGGAGGTGCGGGTGAGGGCTTGCGACATCAGGAGCCCCGAGGAGCTGGCCGGCGTCCTGGGCCGCCTCCCCGACGGCGTCGAGCTGCGGCTGGGCGGGTACGGGACGTCGGTGCTGGATGGCTGCGCGGCCGTGTACGCCAGCCCCGGAGTCCCCTGGGACGCGCCTCTGCTGGAGGCGGCGCGCGCCGCGGGAGTCGCCGTCTCGAGCGAGATCGAGCTCTTCTTCCACCTCTGCCCGGGGGAGATCGTGGGCATCACGGGCACCAACGGCAAGACCACGACCACCGCGCTCACCGGGGCCGTCCTGCGCCGGGGGGAGCGGCCCGTGGTGGTGGCCGGCAACATCGGCGAGGCGGCGCTCGACCGTCTGCCTGAGATCACGGCGCGCCACTGGGTCGTCCTCGAGCTCTCCAGCTTCCAGCTCGAGTCCATGACCAGCCCTCGGGTCCGCATCGGGGCGGTGCTCAACATCACCCCCGACCACCTGGACCGGCACCGCACGCTGGAGCGCTACACAGACATCAAGGCCCGCCTGGTCGAGGCCATGGAGCCGGAGGACGCGGCGGTGCTCAACAGTCGGGACCCCAGCTGCCGGGCGCTGGCGGGCAGGACGCGCGCCACCGTGATCTGGTTCGACCGCCACCGGCCCGTGCCCGTGGTGCCGATGCCAGGGCGGCACAACTTGGAGAACGCCATGGCGGCGGCTGCGGTCGGGCGCCGTGCGGGCGTGCCCGAGGACCAGATCCAGGAGGCGGTGGCGGCCTTCCCGGGGGTCGAGCACCGCCTTGAGTTGGTGGGCGAGTGGCGGGGGGTCCGCTGGTACAACGACTCCAAGGCCACTAACCCCGAAGCGGGCAGGGTCGGGCTGGCGGCCTTCGAGGGCCGGCCCGTCGTACTCATCGCCGGCGGGGAGGGGCACTTCGACCTCGGGGCCTGGGCGGCGGACGTCCTCCGGTCGGCGCGGGCGGTGGTGGCGGTGGGCGCGGACCCCGAGCCCGTCCTGCGAGCGCTCGAGGGCCATCCCAGGCTCGTGCGGGCGGGCTCCATCGAGGAAGCCGTGGAGGTGGCGGCGGGCATCGCCGAGCCCGGTTGGGTGGTCCTCTTGAGCCCCGCCCACAAGAGCTACGACCAGTTCACCGACTTCGAGGAGCGCGGGCGGCGCTTCAAGGCGGCTGTTCGCGCCGCCCAGGAGAAGAGGCCTTGATCGCGGGGGCGCGCGCCCAGCTCGCGGCGGACGACTCGGAGGCCCTGGAGAGCCGCGGCGAGCTCGACCGCTGGCTGCTTCTCCTGACAGTGGCGCTGGTGGGCGCGGGCCTGATCATGGTCTTCAGCGCCAGCCAGGCGGCGGCTCTCCTCCAGCACGGGAGCCCTCTCTACTACCTCGAGAGGCAGATGGTCTGGATCGCGCTGGGCCTGGCCGGGCTGGTCCTCTTCTCTCGCACCGACTACCACCGCCTCCGGGAGCTGGCCGGGCCCGGGGCCGCCCTCGTGGCGCTGCTCATGGTCCTGGTCCTGGTGCCCCACGTCGGCCTCGAGATCGGCGGCGCGCGGCGCTGGTTCAACCTCGGGCCCCTGGGGACCGTCGAGCCGTCCGAGCTCGGCAAGCTGGCTTTCACCCTCTTCGCCGCGGACTGGCTGGTCCGGCGAGAGGGCCGACTCCTCAGCCTGGCCGACGGCCTCTTCCCGTTCGTCGTCATCGCGGCCGGCATCCTGGCCGTGGTCATGCTCCAGAAGGACCTCGGCACGGGGCTGGTGATGGCGGCCATCCTATCGTCCGCCTACTTCGCGGCCGGGGGACGCAAGCGGCACATCGCGCTGCTCCTCGCCGGTCTCGGCGCCGCGGGCCTCCTCTTGATCTTGAAGGAGTCCTACCGGAGCGCCCGGCTGAACGCGTTCCTGCACCCCTTCGCGGACCCTCTGGGCACGGGCTGGCAGTCCGCCCAGGCCCTCTACGCCCTCGGCTCGGGCGGGATCACGGGCGTCGGGCTCGGCCACTCGATGGAGAAGTTCCTCTGGCTCCCGGAGGCGCAGACGGACTTCATCTTCGCCATCATCGGCGAGGAGACGGGGCTCATCGGGACCTCGCTCATCCTGCTCGGGTTCCTGGCCTTCGCCGTCCGCGGGTACCGCATCGCCATGCGGGCGCCCGACCGCTACGGCTCCATCGTGGCGGCCGCACTCACGACCTGGGTGGCGTTCCAGGCCCTCCTCAACATGGCCACCGTCACGGACACCCTCCCCATCACCGGGGTCCCGCTCCCCTTCATCAGCTACGGTGGGACCGCGCTCGCGACCACGCTCGCGGCGGTGGGCGTGCTGCTCAACATCTCCGGCCAGGCACCCTCCCGGGGGCGCCGGGGCCGAGGCTGGAGGAAGGATGCGACTTCTGATCTCGGGCGGGGGGACGGGCGGACACCTTTTCCCGGCGCTCGCGGTCGCCCTGGCCCTGCGCGCTGAGGAGCCCGGGGACGAGGTGCTCATGGTGGGAAGGTCGGGCGGCCCCGAAGAGCGGCTGGTGCCCGCCGCGGGCTTCGAGCTCGCCACCGTCGCCGTCCGGGGCCTCGACCGCGATGCCCCCTGGCGCAACCTCGCCCTTCCCGCCCTCCTGCCGGGGGCGGCGGTGAGGGGGGCCCACATCGTGGACCGCTTCCGGCCCGACGTCGTGCTGGGCATGGCCGGCTACGTGATGACGCCGGCGGTGGCGGCCGCGCGCTGGAAGCGGCTGCCCTACGTCCTCCACGAGCAGAACGTGGCGCCCGGCCTCGCCACGCGCATGTTCGCGCGGGCCGCGGCGGCTGTCTGCGTCACCTTCCCGGGGACGGCCGGCCGCCTGCCCCGGGCAAGGGTGGTGGAGACCGGCCTCCCTCTGCGCCCCGGCTTCGAGGCTCGCACCCCCGCCTGTCCGCCCCGGCGCCTTCTCGTCACGGGCGGCAGCCAGGGCGCCCGCCGACTCAACGAGGCGGTCTGGGCGGCCCTGGACGGGCTCCTGGCCCGGTTCGGCGAGGTGGTGCACCTGACCGGCCGGCAGGGGGCTGCCGAGGCCGACCGGCGCCGGCGCCCGGGTTACCGGCCGCTCGCCTTCACCGACGAGATGGCCCGCCTTCTCGGGGAGGCGGACGCGCTCGTCAGCCGGGCCGGGGTCGGCACCCTGGCGGAGGCCGCGGCGGTGGGTCTGCCCCTGGTCCTCGTCCCGGGCACCTTCGGCGGCGGCCACCAGGAGGAGAACGCGCGCGCCCTCGTCGAGGCGGGGGCCGCGCTCCGCATCGCGGACGACGCCCTCGACGGCCCCACGCTCCTCGCCACGCTCGACGCCGTGATCCCGGAGCGGTGGAGATCGATGGCGGCCGCCTCCCGCGCCTTCGGCCGCCGGGACGCCGCCGCCAGGGTGCTGGGGGTGCTGAGGGAGGCGGCGGGGAGGGGGCCCGGCGCGTGAAAGTCCACCTGGTCGGCATCGGCGGGGCGGGGGTGTCGGCGCTGGCCCTGGGCTTCGTGGCCAGGGGCGACGAGGTCTCCGGGTGCGACTGGAAGGAGTCCGAGAGCACCCTCTGGCTGGCCTCTGAGGGGATCCGGGTCGTGATCGGCCACGATGCCGCGCACGTGGCCGGGCTGGACCTTCTCGTCTACACGGGCATCGTCACCGCCGGGATGGCGGAGGTGGAGGCGGCGCGGGCGCGCGGAGTCCGGGTCCTGACCCGCCCGCAGGCGCTGGCCGAGATGCTCCAATCCCCCCGCTCCATCGCCGTCGCGGGCAGCCACGGGAAGACGACGGTCACGGCCATGGTCGGTCACATCCTCGTGGAGGCGGGGTGGGACCCGACGGTGATGGTGGCCGACGGGGTCGGTTCTCGGGCCGGCGCGGGCGGGTGGCTGGTGGCCGAGGCCGACGAGTCGGACGGCAGCCTGGTCGCGCACAGGCCCAGGCATGCGCTCATCACCAACGTCGAGCACGACCACCCGGACCGATTCCCCCGCCTCGAGGACGTCACGGAATGCTTTCGCCTCTTCCTGGCCGGGCTCGCGCCCGAGGCGCTGGCGGTGGTCTGCGCGGACGACCCCCGGCTCCCCGACCTGCCGACGGCCGCCCGGAGGGTCACCTACGGGTTCGCGGCGGCGGACTACAGCTGCGGGAGGCAGAGGCCGTTTCCGCTCCGCCGCGGCGCCACCCTGCTGGGCGCCGTCGACCTCGCCCTCCCCGGCTGGCACAACGTCCAGGACGCGTGCGGGGCGGCGGCGATGACGCTCGAGCTTGGTGTCGGGTTCGAGACCGTGGCCGCGGCCCTGGCCGGGTTCAAAGGAGCGCACCGGCGGCTTGAGCGTCTGGGCTGCTGGCGGGGGGCGGAAGTCTACGACGACTACGGCCACCACCCGAGCGAGATCACGGCCACCATCGCGGCCGCGCGTGAGCTGACCGGGGGCAGGCTGGTGCTGGTCTTCCAACCCCACCGCTACACCCGGTACACCGTGTTCCGGGACGCCTTCGCCGCGGCCTTGAGGGGAGCGGACCGCGTCATCGTGACCGAGATCTATGCGGCCGGGGAGGCCAACCCGGGCGGGCTCACCGCGCGCGGGCTGGCGGACATAGCGGGGGCCGGGTTCGCATCCGGCCCGGGGGAGGCCCGCGCCCTTCTGGAGGCGAGCGTCTCGCCGGGCGACCTCGTGCTCTGCATGGGCGCCGGCGACATCTGGAGGCTCGGACGTGAGCTGGCGCGGGAAGGCTGAGCTCGACTGGCTCTCTGCACAGCCCGGGGTCGAACGCGAGAGGCCCCTGGCCAGGCACACGTCCTTCAACATCGGGGGCCCGGCGGACTTCTTCGCCGAGGCGGGCGACGTCGAGGAGGCCGCGCGCCTGGTGGAGGGGGCCGCCCGCCGCGCCATACCCTGGCTCGTGCTGGGAGCGGGGACCAATCTCTTGATCGCGGACGCCGGCATCGAGGGCCTGGTTATCAGGTGCACGGCGCGGGGGCACTGTGTCGAGGGGTCGCGCATCCGGGCCGAGGCCGGGCTCAAGATGATGCGCCTCGCGCGCATCGCGGCGGGCGCGGGCCTGGCCGGCCTGGAGTTCGCGATAGGGATCCCGGGAACGGTCGGGGGCGCCGTCTACCAGGACGCCGGCTGCTGGGGCAAGGAGGTGCGCGACGTCCTCTCCGGCGCCGAGGGGCTGGTGCCGGGCGTGGGCAGGGTGGGCTGGACGCCCCCCGACCTGCGGCTGGGCTACCGGACGTCGGCCCTCCGGGAGGGGCCCCTGGCGGGAGCGCTCGTCGTCGCGGCCACGTTCCAGCTCAGCCCCGGCGACGGCGCCCGGTCCAGGGCGGAGATGGCCGGGCTGACCAGGCAGAGGGTGCTGACGCAGCCGGTCACGAGCCTCAACTGCGGGAGCGTCTTCCGCAACCCTCCGGGTGACTCGGCCGGCCGGCTCGTGGAGGCGGCCGGCATGAAGGGCGCCCGAGATGGCGCGGCGCGCGTCTCCGAGACGCACGCCAACTTCATCGTCAACGAGGGCGGAGCCACCGCCGCCGAGGTCCTCAGCCTCATCGAGCGCGTCCGGGGCGCGGTGCTGCGGCGCTCCGGCGTCGAGCTCGAACCGGAGGTCGAGATGGTGGGGCGCTGGTGAGGGTCGCCGTCCTCGCCGGGGGGCGGTCGGCCGAGCGCCAGGTCTCCCTCCGCTCGGGAGCCCAGGTGCAGGCGGCGCTGGCCGCCCGCGGGCACGAGGTGCAGATGGTGGACATGGACGCCGCCGCCTGGGACCGGCTGGCCGGGGGCGGCTTCGACTGCGTGTTCGTCGCCCTTCACGGGCGTCCGGGGGAGGACGGCACCGTGCAGGGCATGCTCGAGCTCCTGGGCCTCCCTTACACGGGTTCGGGTGTGCTGGCCAGCGCCCTCTGCATCGACAAGACCAGGTCCAACCGTCTTCTGGCCGCGGCCGGGTTGGCCGTCCCCGAGTTCGAGGAGGTGACCGTGCGGTCGCCGGCGGGCGAGGACCAGGTGGAGCGCCTGGCCCGCGCCTACGGCTTCCCCCAGGTCGTGAAGCCGGTCCGCGAGGGCTCCACCATCGGCCTCAGCATCCCCACGGACGTGGACGCCCTCGCCGACGGCATCGTCCACGCGGCCGCCTACGATCGCCGCGTCATGGTGCAGCGGTTCGTGGCCGGCGTGGAGGTGACGGTGGGGGTCGTGGCCACGCCCGAGCCCAGGGCCCTCCCCATCCTCGAGATCGTGTCCGAGAATCCCCTCTACGACTACGACGCCAAGTACACGGAGGGTCGCAGCCACCACGTCATCCCGGCCCGAATCCCGGAGGTGTCGGCCGCCGCCTCGGAGGCGGCCGCCCTCAAGGCCTTCGAGGTGCTGGGCTGCGAGGGGATGGCGCGTGTCGACTTCATCGTCGGCGACGAAGGCACGCCCTGGGTGCTGGAGGTCAACACCGTCCCCGGCCTGACCGAGCTCTCGCTTCTCCCCGACGCCGCGCGCGCCGCCGGGATCGGCTTCGGCGATCTGTGCGACCGACTCCTGGGCCAGGCCCTCGAGCGCTCGCGGAGCGAGGTGAGTCCGTGAGGGCCAAGCGTCCCCGGGGCCTGGCCGGGTACACGCCGGACTGGCGTGAGCGTATGGGCGCGCCGTCGGCCGGGAAGCCGGCCCTGCCCGCCCGCCGCGTCGGCAGGCGGCCCCACCCGAGCTCGGAGGGGACGCCCGGGCCGGCCTGGAAGGGGCGACGGCTGGCGCTCCTCCTGGCGGTCCTCGAAGGTGGCCTTCTGGTCTGGCTGGTGGCGGGTCCCGCCCTCCCCGTCAGGTCGGTGCGGGTCGAAGGCGCGACCCACCTGACGGCGGCCGAGGTCGTAAGGGCGGCGGGCCTCGCGAACGCGGGCTCCATTCTGACGGTGAACGGCGCCGCCGCCGCCGCCCGCCTGGACCGGACCCCCTGGGTGCGGACGTCCGCGGTCACGGAGTCGCTCCCCGGCGCGGTCACCATCTCCGTCCAGGAGTGGCGGCCGGCGGCCGTCTTCCGTGCGGGTCCCAACTCAACCCCCGTCTTCCTCAACGCGGAGGCCGAGGTCGTGGGACCGGCCCCCGCGGGCGGTGCCGGGATCACGATCATGGGGCCGGCGGGGCCGCGCCCGCGGGACGGGAGCCGGCCGGTCGATCCCCTGCTGCTGGCGGCCATGGGCAACATGGAGCGGGCGTTCCCGTCCGTGGTCGGCCTGACCGTGAGCTCTTACGGCGTGGACGCCTCCGGGGACCTGACCCTGGTCACCAGCCGGGGCTGGCCCGTCCTCTTCGGCCGCGTGCTCACCCCGGAGCAGTTCGCTGCCCTTGACCAGCAGCTGGCGGCGCTAAAGTCAGTCTCCGCATGCGTGGACTTCAAGAGGGCTCCGATCCTGTACGTGAACGTGATGAACCCCTCGGCGCCGGACGTCCGGTTCAAGGCAGGCGGCCCCAAGCCCTGCCGGTAGCCG
Source organism: Candidatus Dormibacterales bacterium (assembly GCA_050735015.1). Lineage (GTDB taxonomy): Bacteria > Chloroflexota > Dormibacteria > Dormibacterales > Dormibacteraceae > JBOHUX01. The sequence goes on from JBOHUY010000073.1 coordinate 12,382, forward strand.
TCTTCGTCCTCGCCTGCGCGGTCGTGGGCGTGATGATCGGCCTCTACGCCCCCGTCACCATCCCGATCGGCTACGAGAGGTACACGGCGGTCGCCCTCCTGGCCGGGCTGGACTCCATCTTCGGCGCCTACAAGGCCCACCTGGCGCGCGCCTACGAGCCCCGGGTCTTCGCGACCGGGCTGGTCACCAACATGGCGCTGGCGGCCGGCCTCACCTTCGTTGGCGACAAGCTGGGGGTCGACCTCTCGATCGCCGCCATCGTTGCCTTCGGAGTCCGCATCTTCAACAACCTGGCCGCCATCCGCCGGCACTACCTCTGAACCCGGCCCCGGGCCGGGGGCGCGGGCCCGGGCACAAGCCCTAGTCGGTGGCGGGGGAGCAGACACAAAATCTGGTTACCGGGCCCGGCCGGGTCTATAATCGCTGGCGACCCGCCTCCATCCATTCGTCACAGGAGCGTCTTTCCACATCCCTTGTCGCGGCGGAAACGAGTCGTAGGGCTCGACCTCGGCACAAGCAAGGTGGCCGTGGTCGTCGGGGAACTCGACGACTTCGGCCAGATGAACGTCGTCGGCGCCGGCGAGGCGCCTTCGGACGGACTCCGCAAGGGCGTGGTGGTCAACATCGAGAAGACCGTCCACGCCATCCAGTCGGCCGCCGTGCAGGCGGAGCGGATGTCCGGGGTCAGGCTCGAGTCGGCCGTCGTCTCCGTGGCCGGATCCCATCTCGGCTCCCAGAACAGCCACGGCGTGATCGCGGTCTCGCGATCGGACCGGGAGATCGGGTTCGACGATGTGAACCGGGTCGTGGAGGCCGCGCGCGCTGTCAGCGTCCCCAACGACCGCCAGGTCATCCATGTCATCCCGCGCAACTTCACGGTGGACGGCCAGGAGGGGGTGAAGGACGCCACCGGCATGACGGGGCAGCGCCTCGAGGTCGAGACTCACATCGTGACCGCTGCCACGACCTCTCTTCAGAACGTGATCAGGTGTGTCCACCAGGCCGGCTTCGACGTCGAGGACGTGGTCGGGCAGGGCCTGGCGGCGGGGGAGGGCGTGCTCTCGGCCAACGAGATGGAGCTGGGCGTGTGCCTGGTCGACATCGGGGCCGGGACCACGGACGTGGTCATCTTCAGCGAGGGCAGCGGCCTGCACCTGACGGTCCTGCCCGTGGGCGGCAACCACGTCACCAACGACATCGCGATCGGGCTCCGCACGACGCTGGCGGAGGCCGAGACGCTCAAGCTCAACTACGGCCACACCCTCCCCCAGGTCATCCCCCAGGAGGAGCGCATCGAAGTCCGCAAGGTGGGGGGGGAGAAGGTGCAGGCGACGCCGAGGAGGTACCTGGCCGAGATCATCGGCCCCCGCATGCGGGAGATCTTCCAGATGGCGCGCGAGGAGGTGAGGAAGAGCGGCCACGAGGGACTGCTGCCGGCGGGGGTCGTCGTGACCGGGGGCGCCGCACGCCTCATGGGCACCTCCGACGCCGCCCAGTCCGTCTTCGACACCTCGGTGCGACTCGGCCTCCCGGTCGGCGTGGGAGGGCTGGTCGACCGCGTCGGGGGGCCTTCATACGCGACGGCGGTGGGACTCATGAAGTGGGGGTCTCACCTCGGAACCGGTCACAGCAACGGCGACGGCAACGGCCACCACGGGCCCGCTCTGGGCTCCGCCTATCAGCGGACGGTGCGCTGGCTACGCGATTTCTTCTGACGTCTTAGATGAGTTCCAGGCCTCACCGGGCCTTGCGGAGGGCGAGATGAGCGAGCAGATGCAGGACGGCAGGGCCCGCATAAAGGTCGTGGGCTGCGGCGGGGGCGGCGGCAACGCCGTCAACCGGATGATCTCGGCCGCGCTCAAGGGGGTCGAGTTCATTGCGGTCAACACCGACCTCCAGGCGCTGGAGCGCTGCCACGCCGACACGAAGGTCAACATCGGGCGCAAGCTGACCCGCGGACTCGGCTCCGGGGGGGACTGGACCAAGGGCCGGGACGCCGCCGACGAGAGCCGGACCGAGCTCACCGAGCTGGTCAAGGAATCCGACATGGTGTTCATCACGGCCGGCATGGGAGGTGGGACCGGCACCGGCTCCGCGCCCGTGGTGGCGGAGGTGGCCAAGGAGCAAGGCGCCCTCACCATCGGGGTCGTCACCAAGCCCTTCGGCTGGGAGGGCCGCGTCCGCAACGAGACGGCCGAAGAGGTCGTCACGAACCTCAGGGACACGGTCGACGCCCTCATCGTCATCCCCAACGACCGGCTCGCCCAGGTGGTCGACCACAAGACCACCTTGGAGGACGCCTTCAGGATCGCCGACGACGTCCTCCGCCAGGGCGTCCAGGGCATCGCCGACCTCATCGTCAGCCCGGGCATCATCAACCTCGACTTCGCCGACGTAAAGGCGGTCATGTCCGACGCAGGCGAGGCTCTCATGGGGATCGGCTTCGGGTCGGGCGACAACCGCGCCGAGGACGCCGCAAAGCAGGCCGTGGCCAGCCCGCTCCTGGAGACCTCGATCGACGGCGCCCGGGGCATCCTGTTCAACATCACGGCGGGCCGGGACATCACCCTGCACGAGATCGAGAGGGCGGCCCAGATCGTGAAGGCCTCGGCGGACTCAAGCGCGAACATCATCTTCGGCGTCGTCGCGGACGACCGCATGCAGGGCGAGGTCAAGATCACGGTGATCGCGACGGGCTTCGGCGTCAAGAAGGTCCAGCGCGAGAGCGTCGAGGCACAGGAGCCTGCCCGCCCCGCGATCTCGGACCCGGTCGCCGAGATCGGCTTCGAGGACGACCTCAACATCCCCGCCTTCCTGCGGCACCGGTCCTGAGCCCGGCATCGCGGGTATAAAAGGTCGGTGGACGTGAACACCGGACGCGGTGCGGCCCGGCCCGTGGGGCCCACCCGGGACCTCCGCCCGTGAGGTGCCCTTACTGCGGTCATCAGGATCTCAAGGTCGTCGACTCGCGGGATTCCGAGATCGGCGAGGCCATCCGGAGGCGCCGCGAGTGCCTGGGGTGCGGAAAGCGCTTCACCACCTACGAGCGGATCGAGGCGGTGCCCTTCTACGTGATCAAGAAGGACGGCCGTCGAGAGGACTTCGACCCCCAGAAGCTCTTCGGGGGCCTCAAGAAGGCGACCGACAAACGCGACATCTCGCCCGAGCGCCTGCGCGGCATCGTCGAGGAGATCGAGGCGGACCTGCGGCAGAGCGGGCGCGCCGAGATCCCGAGCGGCGAGATCGGGGAGATGGTCATGGACCGCCTCCGCGACCTCGACGAGGTCGCCTACATCCGGTTCGCCTCTGTCTACCGCGAGTTCATGGACCTCCAGCAGGTCAAAGGTGAGATCGAGCAGGTCCTCTCCAGCCGGGGGCGGACCGGGCGCAGGACCCCCTCGGGGCCCGTCGAGGCGGCCGCCGAGAAGGCCCGCTGACCGACGGTCCCGCCCCGCCGGACGCGGCGGTGCTGACGATCTCTGCCCTCGCGGCCGAGCCGTCGCTGGCGCACGGGTTCTCGACCGCCGCCGAGGGCTCGGTGGGGCTCTCGTCGGACGATGGCGGCCAGGCGGCCGCCGCGCGGGCTCGACTGGTGACGGCCCTCGGGCTCGACCTCGCCAAGGCCACGCTGGCGGGGGCGGTCCACGGGGCGGAGGTGGCGCGCGTGGACGGTCCCCGGGGCAGGGTCGAGGGGGTCGACGCCCTCGTCACGGACCGACCCGGGATGGTCCTCATGGCCGTTTTCGCCGACTGCTACCCCATCCTCCTGCTGGACCCTCGCCGGCCCGCGCTGGCGGTCGCGCATGCCGGCTGGCGGGGCACCCGCTCGGGGGTGGTGACCGCCGCCGTGCGCGCGCTCGAGGGCGAGTACGGCTGCCGCCCCCAAGAGCTCTTGGTCGGGATCGGCCCCGGCATCTGCGGCCGATGCTACGAGGTGGGACAGGAGGTGGCCGCGCAGTTCCCGCCCGAGGTCGTGAGGCCCTCGCCTGGCGGACGCCTCCTACTCGATCTCGAGGCCGCCAACCGGGCCGCCCTAGCCTCGGCCGGGGTGCTGCCCGGTCGCGTCCACTCGATCGGCATGTGCACGTATGAGTCCCCCCTGCTGCCCTCGCACCGGCGCCGCCCCGACGGGTCTCGCTTCGCCCTCGCGGCCGCGCTCCGCCCCTCCCCGTGAGCGCCATGGCCGCCCGGCTGGAGACGGTCCGCGCCAGGATCCTGGCGGCGGGGGGCGACCCCGGCTCGATCGAGATCGTTGCGGTGACGAAGGGCCGCCCCCCCGACGCCTGCCGCGAGGCGGTGGCCCTGGGCCTTCACACGCTGGGCGAGAACCGGGTCCAGGAAGCCCTCCCCAAGATCGCGGAGGTGAGAGGGGCGAGCTGGCACCTGATCGGCCACCTGCAGTCGAACAAGGTCCGGCTGGCGGCGGGCAGGTTCAGCCTCATCCAGTCCGTGGACTCCGCCCGCCTGGCCGAGGCGATCGCCCGCCATGCGCCCTCGCAGCGTGTTCTGGTGCAGGTCAACGTCTCCCGGGAGGCGGGCAAGCAGGGGGTCGCTCCCGAGGACGCACTCGAACTCTGCGCCCTCGTCGCCGACGGGCTGGGGCTGGATGGCCTCATGGGCATGGGTCCGGCGGTCGGGGATCCGGCGCCGGCCTTCCGGGCCCTGGCCGACCTGCGGCGGCGCGCGGAGCAGCGGCTGGGACGCCCGCTGCCCCTCCTCTCCATGGGCATGAGCGAAGACCTGGAGGCGGCCGTGGCGGCCGGAACGACGATGCTACGATTGGGCCGCTCGATCTTCTCCCGCGCCCCCGAGGCAGCGGTCGGAGCCCCACCGCCCTGATTTCCAAGTGATAGCCCTCGGCGCCATCATCGACGCGATCTGCTACGCCCTCATCGTGGCCATATTCGTGAGGGTGATCTTCTCGTGGATGACCCCCAACCCGAGGGGCGTCCTCTTCCGCCTCTACCGGGTCTCCTACGACCTCACCGAGCCCCTCTTGAGGCCGGTCCGTAACCTGCTCCCGACCTCGGCCGGGATCGACCTCTCGCCCACGCTGGTGACGATCGGGCTGCTCATCGTCAGCCGCTTCGCGTCCGGCCTCTGACGGTGGCGTTCGAGCCCGTGAACCCGAGGGCGGACCTGCCCGCCCTCGAGCGCGAGCTGGTGGAGTTCTGGCGGCGCGACGGTACCTTCGAGGAGAGCCTTCGCATCCGGGAGGGTTCCCCCCGCTTCGTCTTCTACGAAGGGCCGCCCACGGCCAACGGCCTGCCCGGCACGCACCACGCCGTCGCGCGCGCCTTCAAGGACGTCTTCGGTCGCTACAGGACCATGAAGGGGTTCTACGTGGAGCGCAAGGCGGGCTGGGACACGCACGGGCTCCCGGTCGAGCTGGAGGTCGAAAGGCAGCTCAAGATCTCGGGCAAGCAGCAGATCGAGGAGTTCGGCGTGGCGGAGTTCAACCGGCTCTGCCGCGAGAGCGTCCACCGCTACGTGGAGGACTGGGTCAGGTTCTCCGAGCGCATGGGCTTCTGGCTCGACTACGGGCACGCCTACTGGACCTTGGATCCCGCCTACATGCAGTCGGTCTGGTGGGCGCTCAAGCGCATGTGGGACTCAGGGCTCGTGTACCGGGGGTTCCGGGTGGCGCCCTACTGCCCGCGCTGCGCGACCCCCCTTTCCAGCCATGAGCTGGCGCTCGGGTACCGGGACGGGGTGCCCGACCCCAGCCTGGTCGTGCGCTTCCGGCTGTCAGGCGAACCCGCCACCTCCCTGCTGGCCTGGACGACGACGCCCTGGACGCTGCCCGGCAACGTTGCCCTCGCGGTTGACGAGTCAGCCGACTACGTGAAGGTGAGACAGCGTGACGAGCACCTCATCCTCGCCCAGGCCAGGATGGAGGTCCTGGAGGGCGAGTACGAGGTCGTGGACCGCATCAAGGGCCAGGACTTGGCGGGCCTCGGCTACGAGCCTTTGTACCCCTACTCTGTGCCGGCCGAGGGGAGGGCCCAGTACGTGGTGGGGGCCGACTTCGTCTCCATGGAGGAGGGCACGGGCATCGTGCACACCTCCGCGCTCTACGGGGCCGACGACCTGAGGCTCTGCCAGCAGAAGGGGATCCCCTTCCGGCACACCGTGGACCTGGGGGGCCGGTTCTTCGACTACGTGGAGGCGTTCGCGGGCCTGGGGGTCAAGGAGGCCGACCCGCTCATCATCGAGGACCTCCGCCGGCGGGGCCTGGTCTACTCGTCGGGCACGGTCCACCACACCTACCCCTTCTGCTGGCGCTGCGAAACCCCCCTTGTCTACTACGGCCTCGACTCCTGGTTCATCCGCACCTCGGAGCGCAAGGCGGACCTGATCGCCAACAACGGCCTCACCAACTGGGTCCCGGCTCACATCAAGACAGGACGCATGGGGGACTGGCTGGAGAACAACGTCGACTGGGCCTTCTCCCGCACGCGGTACTGGGGCACGCCGCTGCCCTTCTGGGTCTGCGAAGGCTGCGGGGCGGAGCGCTGCGTGGAGTCCGCCGGGGAGCTGGGGCTGCCGCCCGACGCGGACCTTCACCGGCCCTACATCGACGCCGTCACCCTGGCCTGCGCCTGCGGCGGCCTCATGCGCAGGGTTCCCGAAGTCCTGGACACCTGGTTCGACTCCGGTTCCATGCCCTTCGCGCAGCGCGGATACCCGAGGGCCGGGCAGGCCGAGTTCGAGGCCACCTTCCCGGCCGACTTCATCAGCGAGGGCCTCGACCAGACCAGGGGCTGGTTCTACACACTGCTCGCCATCTCCACGCTCGTCTTCGGCCGCAACGCCTATCGCAACGTCATCTGCCTGGGCCTGATCCTGGACGACGAGGGCCGCAAGGCGAGCAAGTCGCGCGGCAACGTGCTCGATCCCTGGCGGGTCTTCGACTCCCACGGCTCCGACGCCCTGCGCTGGCTCTTTTTCACGACCCAGGTCGGCGAAAGCTACAAGGTCGGCCCGAGGACGCTCCAGGAGATCGTGAGGCGCCACCTCCTGACGCTCTGGAACGTCTACAGCTTCTTCGTCACGTACGCCAACATCGACGGCTTCGAGCCCGGCGCGCGACCCCCCGTCCCGCTGGCCGAGAGGCCGGCGCTCGACCGGTGGCTGCTCTCGCGGCTGAGCCGCCTCAACGGGGAGGTCGACGGGGGCCTCGACCGCTACGACGTCAACGCCGCCGCGCGGCCCGTGGAGGGCTTCATCGACGAGCTCTCCAACTGGTACGTGCGGCGCTCGCGCCGCCGCTTCTGGAAGTCGGAGTCAGACCGGGACAAGCTGGCCGCCTACCAGACGCTGCACGAGGCCCTCGTGACCCTCTCGCGGCTCATGGCCCCGTTCACGCCCTTCCTGAGCGAGGCCCTCTACCGAAACCTGACGGGCGCGCGCAGCGTCCATCTGGCCGATTTCCCCGCCGCCGAGGCGAGCAGACGGGACCCCGCCCTGGAGGCGCAGATGGAGTCGGCCCGGCGCGCCGTGGAGACCGGGCTGGCGGCGCGGGAGGCGGCCCGCATCAAGGTCAGGCAGCCGCTGCGCTCGGCGTCCCTGCCCGGCCAGCCCCTTCCCCCGGAGATCGCCGCCATCGTCCGCGACGAGCTCAACGTGAAGGAGCTGCGCTTCGGCGCCCCGGAGGTGGGCCTGGACGTCGAGATCCCGCGCCCCCTGCGCCTGGAGGGGTTGGCGCGCGAGATCGTGCGCCGGATCCAGGACCTGAGGAAGAGGGAGGGCCTCGAGATCGCGGACCGGATCCAGACCTATCACCAGGCGGGCGGGGAGGTCCGTGCGGCGCTGGAGGAGTTCGAGGACTACGTGAAGTCTGAGACCCTGTCGGTGAAGATGACGCGAGCTCGTCCTGGAGACCTCGAGGGCGTCCAGTTCGAGATCGAGGGGGAGCCGGTCTGGCTGGGGCTGAGACGGGCGAGCTGAGGAGCCCGGGCGAGGGCTCGGCGGGGGAGCCGGGACAACTCCGGGCCGCGGGGTCGCGGCGGCCAAGGGGGACCGCCTGGGGCCGGCTCCTTTTCGTCGCCGTGGCCGCCGCCGTGATCGTGGCCGACCGCGTCACGAAGGCGCTGGTGAGCGCCAACATCCCGATCGGGGTGGAGCACCCCGCCCTCGACCACGTGGTCTGGATAACGCACGTCCAGAACTCCGGGGCCGCCTTCGGGGTGGCCCCCTTGGGCTGGGAGGTGTTCCTGGCCGTCTCACTCGCCGTGGCGCTGGGCCTGGCCGCCTACGAGGCCCGGCGAAGGGAGAGCTCGGCACTCGACGGGCTCCTCGGCCTGGTCATGGGCGGAGCCCTCGGGAACGCCTACGACAGGCTCTTCAACGGCGGCTCGGTGACGGACTTCGTGGCCCTCCACTTCTGGCCCGTCTTCAACGTCGCCGACGCCTCCATCACGGTGGGCGTCGTCTTGCTGATCCTGGGGTACGGGCTACGAAGGAGCCACGACAGCTGACGGTGAGCGAGCCCGCCCCCCGCCTCGACCGCTACCTGGCGGGAAAAGGGGAGGCGGGGCTGAGCCGGTCGGCGGCCGCCCGCCTGGTGCGGGCCGGGCTGGTGACCGTCAACGGCCGCCCGGCCCGGGTTTCCGACCCCCTGGCGCCCGGCGACGTCGTGGCGGTGGCCGTGCCCGAGGTTCACCGCGGCGGGCTGGAGGCGGAGACGATTCCCCTGCGCGTGGTGTATGAAGACTCAGAGCTGATGGTCGTCGACAAGCCCGCCGGGATGGTCGTCCACCCCTCGCCCGGGCACCCCCGCGGCACGCTCGCCAACGCCCTCCTGGGAAGAGGCGGGACCTGGTCGACGGCGGCCGGCGAGGAGCGGCCGGGGATCGTCCACAGGCTGGACCGGGGCACCTCCGGCCTGATCGCGGTGGCCCGGAACGAGGACGCGCACCGCGCCCTGGCCGCGCAGATCCGCAGCCGGACCATGGCGCGGACCTACCTCGCCATCGCGCGGGGCGAGGTGGCGGGGACAGGCGGCGAGCTGGAAGGCCCGATCGGGCGCCATCCCCGGGACCGGCAGCGCATGGCGGTGGTCGAGGGGGGACGTCCGGCGAGGACGGCCTACGAGGTCCTGGAACGGCTCCGCGGCCACACGCTCTTGAGACTGCGGCTGGAGACCGGCCGCACCCACCAGATCCGGGTCCACCTGGCGGCGTTCGGGCATCCCCTGGCGGGCGACGCGACGTACGGCCGCATCCGGCCCTCCGACCCCCCAAGGCCCATGCTGCACGCCTCGGCCCTGAGGCTCCGGCACCCCCGGACGGGGGCCGAGATGGCCTTCGAGGCCCCCCCGCCCCGCGACTTCAGGGGATTCCTGGAGTCGCTCCGGTGACCGCGGGGCTTTTGGTGGTCATCTCCGGACCCAGCGGCGTCGGCAAGGACACCATCGTCCAGCGCCTCCTGGCGGCCGATCCCAACCTCAGGTACTCGGTCTCCTACACGACCCGGCCCCCCCGCGACTACGAGATGGAGGGGGCCCACTACTCCTTCGTCGCGCGGGCCGAGTTCGAGCGGCTGCTGGCCGCCGGAGAGTTCTTGGAGCACGCGGAGTACAACGGCCACCTCTACGGCACCTCGAAGGCGCGCGTCGAGGAGGCGCAGGCACAAGGCCACGACGTCATCCTCAAGATCGAGGTGAGAGGCGCCGAGCAGGTTCGCGGCCGCCGGCCCGACGGCCTCTTCATATTCATCCGGCCCCCCTCCATGCAGGACCTCCTCAAGCGGCGTGTGGGCCGGGGCAGCGACTCCGAGGCCGACCTCGAGGCCAGGCAGCGGCTGGCCGAGTGGGAGATCAAGTTCGCCGAGCGTTACGACCAGCAGGTGGTGAACGACGACGCGGGTCGCGCGGCGGGAGAGGTCCTGGACATCGTCCGGCGCGAGCGCTCGCGGCGCGCTGCCCAGCTGGCATGAGCCCCTTGGGCGAGGCCGAGGTCCCCCGCGAGGTCCGCGGACTCAGGGTCGCCGTGCTCGTCTCGGGCGGCATCGCGGCCTACAAGGTGGCCGATCTCGTCTCCCGTCTGGTGCAGGCGGGGTGCCCCGTCCGCGTGGCCATGACCCCTGCCGCCAGGGAGTTCGTGGGCCCGAGCACCTTCTCGGGCCTGACCGGTCGCCCTGTCGAGGACGACCTTTTCGCGGCCGGCTCGGCGGGCGAGCCCCACGTCGCGCTCGGGGACTGGGCCCAGCTCATGCTGGCCGCCCCGGCCACGGCCGACCTCATCGCCCGCACCGCGGCCGGCGCGGCTTCCGACACCGTGGCGGCGGCCATGCTCGCCGCCCGCTGCCCGCTGGTGGTGGCGCCGGCCATGAACGACGCCATGTGGGAGAAGGCGCCTGTGGCGGCCAACCTGGAGCTGCTCCAGCAGCGCGGCGTGATCGTGGTCGAGCCCGAGGCGGGCCGCCTCGCGAGCGGGCATTCGGGGACCGGGAGGCTGGCCGCACCCGAGGCCCTGCTGGCCGGACTGGCCCAGGCCGCCAGGTCTCGGTACGACCTCGCCGGCCGGCGCGTACTCGTCACGGCCGGGGGCACCCGGGAGCCGATCGACCCCGTCCGCTTCATC
>JBOHUY010000074.1:0-3782 GCA_050735015.1 Candidatus Dormibacterales bacterium
GGTCATGCCCAAGCGCTGCGGGCACATCGCGGGCAAGGCCCTCATCCCGGCCGGCGAGATGGTCGGCAAGCTGAACATGATCCGCAACGTCGCCGACGACCTCGGCGACGAGGACTTCGTAATCATCGCGCGCACGGACGCCGTTTCCGCCGTGGACGCGCCCGAATCCGCCCGGGGCATGGACCTGGCCGTCGAGAGGGGCCTTCGATACCTCGACAGCGGGGCTCCCGACCTCCTCTGGTGCGAGTTCCCGACCGCCGAAAGGGGGCCCGTCGAGCATTTCACAGCCGAGATCCGCAAGCGCTTCCCGGAGGCTCGATTCGCCTTCAACTACTCCTCCTCCTTCAAGTGGCAGAACGAGGCCCGGCCCCTCACCTTCGACGAGCTGGGGCGCCTGGGGGTCGGATTCCTCTTCATCACCCTCGCCCTGCAGCACGCCAACGGGCTCGCCATGACCAACCTCCTGGAAGCGCTCAAAGAGCGGGCCCAGCAGGGCTACATCGAGCTCCAGAAAGAGGAGTGGGCGGAGGGCCGCGACGTGCCCACGCGCAGCCACCACCTCTTCACGGGCGTCCCCTACCACCAGCATCTGGGGACCCGCTACGAGGCGACCCGCCTGGGCGGATTCGAGCAGGAGAAGCAGGAGGCCGTCGTCTAGCCGCGGCCCGGGCCTCCACGCACCCGGCTCGCCCTTCACGGGCCGGGTTCAAAGGACGGGCTTGCGTGGTTCATACTGCGGGCATGCCGATCGCGTGGACCGACCGGGCAGAGGCGAACGCGCTCCTGGAGGAGAACCCGCTCGCGCTCCTGATCGGGCTCGTGCTCGACCAGCAGGTGCGCATGGAGCACGCCTTCGCGGGGCCCTACGAGCTCCGCCAGAGGCTCGGCCACCTGGACCCCGGACGCATCGCCGCCATGGACCCCGACATGCTGGACGAGGTCTTCCGGCGCCGGCCCGCGCTCCACCGCTTCCCGGGCTCGATGGCCAAGCGCGTCCAGGAGCTCTGCCGGGCGGTCTCGGAGGAGTACGGGGGCGACGCGGCGGCGGTCTGGCGCGACGCCAAGGACGGGCAGGAGCTCGCCCGCCGCATCCGCAGGCTGCCGGGGTTCGGGGCCCAGAAGGTCCAGATCCTGGTCGCCGTGCTGGCCAAGAAGTTCGGCATCACCCCGCCCGGATGGGAGCGGGAGGCGGCCGACTGGCACACCATCGCCGACGTCGACTCGCCCGAGACGATGGAGAAGGCCCGCCAGGTCAAGCGAATGATGAAGGCGGCCGGCAAGGACTAAGCGAGCGTTAGCGGGGTTGCTCGGCCCGGCCCTCCCGAGGCTCGGACACGCTCCCCGGGGCGGGCCCGGCGCGACCACCGGGCGTGTCGCCGCCGGCGCCGCCACACGGTGCCCCTGGCCGCCGTTTCCGATGTCGCGCCGGCGTCGGTGCCATCATCTATTGCGCAGATTGCACACAGGATCGCGCGATGGAGGCGTCGATCAGAGTTGAGGGGAAGGCGATGACGGACACCAGCACTCCCACCGCGGCCGGGGCAGGGAACCTGACCATACACGACCCCCGCACCGGCAGCGACTACGAGCTACCCATCGATGCCGGGACCATTCGCGCCATCGACCTCAGGAAGATCAAGTCGGGGCCGGCCGACTTCGGGCTCATGACCTACGACCCCGGCTTCACCAACACGGCGGCGTGCAAGAGCGCCATCACCTGGATCGATGGCGACGCCGGCGTCCTCCTCTACCGGGGCTACCCGATCGAGCAGCTGGCCGAGCGAAGCACCTTCACGGAGGTGGCGAGCCTTCTCCTGCGGGGCGAGATGCCCTCCGAGGGCGACCACCGCCAGTGGTGCGGCGAGCTGGCCAGGCTGAGGGCGGTGCCGGCCGCGGTGGAGGGGCTCGTGGGCGCCTTCCCAGCCGGCGCCCACCCCATGGGCATCCTCATCTCGGCGGTGGCGGCGCTGAGCGCGCTCAACCCCGACGCCAAGCACGTGGGCAATCCGGAGATGCGCCACGAGCATGCCCACCGCCTCATCGCCCAGGTGCCCACCCTGGCGGCGCTCGCCTTCCGGCGCTCGACGGGACGCCCGCCCGTGGCCCCCGACCCCGCCCGCTCCTACGTCGGCGACCTCCTGCACATGCTCTTCTCGGGCGAGGCCGAGAAAGCCTCCAACCCCGTCCTGGAGAGAGCCCTGGACGTGCTCTTCATCCTCCACGCCGACCACGAGCAGAACTGCAGCACGAGCGCGGTGCGGGGGGTGGGCTCCTCGGGGGCCGACCCCTACTCCTCCGTCGCGGCCGGGATGGGGGCCCTCTACGGTCCCCTCCACGGGGGCGCCAACGAGGCCGTCCTGGCCATGCTGCGCGAGATCCGGACGGTCGACCGCGTGCCCGAGTTCATGGCCCGCGTGGAGCGCGGGGAGAGGCGCCTCATGGGCTTCGGCCACCGCGTTTACCACACCTACGACCCCCGCGCCAAGATCATCCGCAGGACGGCCGAGGACGTCTTCGCCGAGACGGGCATCAACCCCCTCTTGGAGGTCGCCCTCGAGCTGGAGAGGCGGGCCCTCCAGGACGCCTACTTCATCGAACGCCACCTCTACCCGAACGTCGACTTCTACTCGGGCCTCATCTACGAGGCCATGGGCTTCCCGGCCGAGATGTTCACGGTCCTCTTCGCCATTGCCCGCACGAGCGGTTGGGTGGCTCAATGGCTGGAGTCGCGGGAAGACCCCGACCTCAAGATCGCGAGGCCGCGGCAGGTCTACTCGGGCCCGGCGCGGCGCGAGCTCCCGGGGGCCCGCGGCTAGCGGGCGGAGCGCCTGGCCCCGGCCGTTCCCGGCCGCCCCGAGTGGTAAGCTGACGCGCCTCGGCGCCCGGAGGGCGGCCGGGCGGCCCGTGGGCCGAGACGAGACCAGACGAGACGAGAAGAGAGGAGTCGCAAGGGCATGAGCGCCGTGGCGCACCCCGGCCCCGGCGCTGGGCGCCTGGAGGCCGTCCAGCGCGAGCTGCTGGCGGACATGACGACCCCGGTCCGCGCGTACTCGCAGCTCTGCCCCCCGGGGGCGCCGGGCTTCCTCCTGGAGAGCGTCGAGGGTGGCGAGAGGCTGGCCCGCTACTCCTTCATCGGCTGCCGCGCCGAGGGCCTGGACCTGGGCCTGGGCGACCCCCTCCTGGCCCTCGAGGGGGTGGCCGCCGAGCGCGTGGACGCCGAGGGCCTGCCCCGCTTCCACGGGGGGGCGGTGGGCTACCTCGGGTACGAGGCGGCGCGGCACTTCGAGCGTCTGCCCTCGGCGCCCGCCCCCGGTCCCCAGCTGCCCGAGAGCGCTTTTCTGCGGGCCGAGGACCTGGCCGTCTTCGACCACGTCACCCGCCGCCTCCGGCTCATCACCTACCACCGGCCCGGCCGGGAGCGCCGGCTCGACGCTGAGCGCCGGCTGGATGCCATGGAGCGCCGCCTCGAGGCCGATCCACCTCCCCTCCCGCCCGTGCTCCGGGCCGCGGACGGGCAGTGGCGTCCGAACATGACCAGGGGCGCCTTCGAGGGCATGGTGGAGGCGGCCCGGGAGGAGATCCTGGCCGGGGAGGCCTTCCAGGTCGTCGTCTCCCAGCGTTTCGCCAAGGGGCTGGGGGCGCGCCCCTTCGACGTCTACCGGGCGCTCCGCGCCATCAACCCCTCGCCCTACATGTACTTCCTGGCCCTGGGCCAGGACCGCTTTGTGGTGGGGACCTCGCCTGAGTTGCTGGTCAGGGTCGAGGGCGGGCGCGTGGAGACG
>JBOHUY010000075.1:0-4737 GCA_050735015.1 Candidatus Dormibacterales bacterium
TCCCCCGAGGGGACCCGGAAGGGGATCCCGGCGCCCACGATCTTGCGCTTGGCCCGTACGATCCGCTGCGCCACGGCGGGCTCCGCGGCCAGGAAGGCGCGCGCGATCTGGGCCGTGGTGAGCCCGACCACCGAGCGCAGGGTGAGCGCGATCTGGGCCTCCCTGGAGAGGGCGGGGTGGCAGCAGGTGAAGATGAGGACCAGGCGGTCGTCGATCACCTGCCGCGCCTCCTGGCCGAGGGGGGGCGAGTTTCCCTCGCCCTCCAGGCGGCCGAGCAGCTCGACCTTCCGCGCCAGCCTGGCCTCGCGGCGCAGCCGGTCGATGGCCTTGCGGCGGGCGGCCGCCATGAGCCAGGCCCCCGGCCGCTCCGGGACGCCCGCCTGCGGCCACCGCCGCAGCGCCTCCACGATGGCGTCCTGCACGGCGTCCTCGGCCAGGGCGAAGTCGCCGGTGGCGCGGACGAGGGCCCCCACGACCTGCCCTGCCTCATCGCGGAAGACGCTCGCGATGGCGCCCGACGCGGCCTCGGCGCTCACACGACCCCGGCTCCGCGGCCGGCCGCGCCCTCAAACCACCCGCCGGAGCCCGCCCTCACCCAGCGCGGGCGTGGCTGAGAGCCTTCCGCGCCAGCTCCGGCCAGCTGGCCGCGGCCGTGGCCGGCACGCGCGCCCAATCCCCCATGGGGCGCCCCCGGCCGGAGGGGTCGAAAGGCCCCGCCCCTTCCACCTGGAGCGCCCGCCGCCGCTCGTCCTCCGGCAGCTTGAAGGCCATCGCGCCGTCGTGGTAGCCGGCGAAGACCCGGCCCCCCGCCTTCAGCGAGGGCATGCCGAACATGCTGCAAGCGATGACCCCCGGCTCGCGGCTCAGCTCGGCGGCGAGTGCCTCGTAGCCCTCGCGGCCGGCGTCCGAGACCTCAGCCTTCATGCGCCGACGCCGGGCCGGCTTCCTGCTCGAGGCGCTCTTTGAGCTTGGCCAGCGCGCCGTTGAAGTTCTTGTCGATGGCCGACTTGAAGAGGAGGAGCTGGAGGGGCCCGTACCACGGCTGCCGGACCCCCGTCATCTCCCGTTCCACCAGGGTTCCGCCCGCCTCGGAAAGGAACCGGAACTCGTGGTGCGTGACGCCCCGCTTGTCCTGGGCGTCGAAGCCCAGCCGGTCGGGCCGCGAGAGGTCGGTGACGGTCACGGTGGAGGGGTTGGGCCGCCCGAAGAGGTTCCCGACGGCCTTGAACCGAGCCCCCACGCCCGCGCCCCCCACCGTGTCAGGCGCCACGGTCATCGAATCCATCGCCCACTCGGGGTGGCGGGCGATGTCGGCCACGTAGTCGAACGCCTTCCCCGGTGTCACTCCCACCTTGACCTTCCACACGATCCCTCTCGCCATCTCGCTTCACCTCGCCACCGATCGCGGCCGAGCGCCGCCAGGCCGATCATGGGCCCCCACGGAGCGCCCTTCAAGTTCGGAACTCGCCCGCCCACGGCCGTCACATGGAGACGGTCGGGCGCACCTCCACCGCCCCCCGGGCGGGCCACGTGCGGGCGAGGGCGAGGGCGGCGTCGAGGTCCTGGGCCTCCACCACCGCGAAGCCCCCGATGGTCTCTTTGGCCTCGAGGAAGGGCCCGTCCGTGACCACGGCGCTGTCCCCGTCGAAGCGGACGGTGGTGGCCGTGGAAGCGGGCTGAAGCTGCTCTCCGCCCACGAGCGCACCGGCGTGGGAGTGCCGCTCCCACCATTCGCCGACCTCGCCCATGAGGCGCCCCCGGCCTTCCTCGGAGAGCCCGCCCATCTCGTCTTGCGCGTTCGCGAACAAGAACACGTACCTCATACCTCGAACCTCCTTGGGGCGTCCGACGTGCGCCCTCACCGGAACGACGAACGGGCGGGGCCTTTTTCGACAGGCCCCGCCTACTCCAGCATGAACCGGGCCCAAAAGGGCGCCTCGGGGTCGTGCCGGAAGTACGCGTGGACCTCCTCCAGGCCGGCCGCCCTGGCCCTCAGATCGCCCCTCAGCCGCCTCAGCTCGGCCCGCGAGTAGGCCGCCTTGCGCAGCCGGTGGTAGGCGAAGGGGGCGAGGTCCAGGGCGGGGGCGGCCGGCCACCTCTCCCCCTCTGTGACCACCAGGGCCGCCCCGTGCCGAGCCAGCACGGCGTAGGTCTCGGGGCCGAACCAGGACTCGTGCCTGAACTCGACGGCGGCGGGCAGCGCGAGCGCGCCCAGCAGCCCCTCCAGGAGCCCCGGATCGAAGGTCCGCGTGGGCGGGAACTGGAGCAGGACCGGACCCCGGCGCGGCCCCAGCACCGACAGCTGCGGGCCCAGCAGCCTGGCCAGGCCCTCCTTGTCGAAGGCGGGGGAGGAGTACGTGAGCCCGCGGTGTCCCTTGCAGCAGAGCCTGAAGCCCTCGGGAGTGGCCGCCAGCCAGCCCCGGAAGGCCTCCGGCGCGGGCGTGCGGTAGAAGGTCCCGTTCAGCTCCACCCCGTTCAAGTGGAGCGCGTAGTGGGCCAGCATGCGCCCGGCCGGGAGGTGGGCCGGGTAGAAGCGCCCCCTCCAGGCGGGATAGCTGAACCCGCTCGTGCCCGCGTAAAGGCTCACGCCCGGGGCGGGCGGGCGCCGCCCCCGGGGCCCTCCCGGGACTCGCCTCCCAGGCGCGCCCTGAGCTGGCCGCAGGCGGCGTCGGCCGAGCGGCCGCGGGTGTCGCGGACGGTCACGTTGAGCCCGCCCTCGCGGACCAGGCCCGCGAAGCCCCTGACCTCGGCGGCGGAGGGCGACCGGTAGGGGGCGCCCGGCACCGGGTTGAAGGGGATGAGGTTGACGTGGCTGGACCGGGGATCGAGGAGCCGGGCCATCTCCCTCGCGTCCCGCGGGGTGTCGTTGACCCCGGCCAGGAGCACCCACTCGAAGCTGACCCGGCGCCCTGTCCGCTCGGCGAAAGCGCGGGCGGCGGGCACCAGCCGGCCCAGGGGATGGGCGCGGTTCAGGGGGACGAGGACGTCGCGGAGCTCGTCTCGGGCGGCGTGCAGGCTGACCGCCAGCGTGACCGGGATCCCCTCCTGGGCGAGCTTCTCGATCCGGGGGACGACGCCGCTCGTGGAGACGACGATGCGGCGCGGGCTGATGCCGAGGAGCCCGGGATCGGAGACCGCCCGCACGGAGGCCACCACCTCCCAGTAATTGGCGAGGGGCTCTCCCATGCCCATGAAGACGACGTGCGTCAGCCGGCCGCCCTCGGCGGCCAGGCGGCGGGCGGCGTCGAGGGCCTGGTCCACGATCTCGTGGGCCTTGAGGTTGCGCCCGAAAGGACCCTGCCCGGTCGCGCAGAAGGGGCAGCGGACCGCGCAGCCCGCCTGCGAGGAGATGCAGAGCGTGTTCCGGTCGCGGTACCGCATGAGGACGGACTCCACCGTGTGACCGCCCGCCAGGCGGTAGAGGACCTTGGTCGTTCGCCCGCGGTCGGCCTCCGACTCGGCGAGGAGCTCGAGAGAGCTGGCGAGGAAGGCCTGGGAGAGCGCGCGCCGAAGGCTCACGGGGAGCTCCAGCATCTCCTCGAAGCGCGCACCCCGCGCCAGCCCGGCCCTCACCTGCCCTGCCCTGTAGGCGGGCTCGGCCCTTGCCGCCAGCCATCGGGCCAGCTCGTCGGGCGCGAGGCCGGAGATGGGCGGGCGGGGGGAGGCGGCGATCACCGGGCCACCTTACCGCCTGCCCGCCTCAGCCCCGCAGGCGGTAGGTCTTCCCGGAGACCTCGACGCGGCCCTCGGCGGCGAGCTTGGCCAGGTGGGCGCGCAGTGTCATCTCGGCCGCCCCCATGAGCTCGGGCCCCACCTCGCCCGCATAGATGCGCTCGGTGAGAGCGCGGGCGGTGCCCGGGGCCCGGGCCAGCTCGGCCAGGACCTGGGCCTCGCGGGCGAGCCGGTGCCGGCGGTACTCGTCCAGCTTGGGCCCGGCCTCCAGGACGGGGTCCCAGTGGCCCGGGAAAAGGATGCGGGGCCCGAGCGCCGTGAGTCGCTCCAGGGAGGCGAGGTAGGCGGCCATGTCGCCGTCCGGGTGGGCGACCATGGTGCTCCCACCGCCCAGCACGAGGTCCCCGGTGAAGGCGGCCCGGTCGTCTTCCATCCAGAAGCAGAGGTGGTCGGACGAATGCCCGGGGGTGCGCAGGGCGGTGAGGCTGAGCGCGCCCGCCCGCACCACGTCCCCGTCCTCGAGATCGGCGTGGGCGAGGACCCGGCAGCCGTGGACGCCCGCCAGCCGGGCCGCGAGGGGGGCGTGGTCGAGGTGGGCGTGGGTGAGGAGCACCGCCCCCACCGGCACCCCTCGCAGCCGGCGCTCGATGGCGGCCAGGTGCGTGTCCACGTCGGGGCCGGGGTCGATGACCACCGCCACCGGCCCCCCGCCCACGATCCAGGTGTTGGTGCCCGGGCCCGTGTAGGGCCCGGGGTTGGGGGCCACGGCCCGGGTCACCTCCGCCACGGGCCCCTCACAGGTGGACGGGCCGGGCCCGGCTCGCGCTCACGGGGCCATTGTCACCCGCCGCCGGCGGTCACACGGGAGCGGGGCGGGCCTCCCCGGGGCGCCCGCCGGGCAGGTAGGCGCTGACCCCGCTCGGGGTCACCTCCAGCCAGCCGCCCAGGTGGGTGTCGACCAGGAGCCTTACCAGCGGCTCGCCCAGCTCGGGGACGGGCAGGGGGCGGGGCGACCCGTGGCTGTCCAGGCGCCACCAGGCGCCCGCCCTGGTGGCGGAGTAGGCC
>JBOHUY010000076.1:0-2588 GCA_050735015.1 Candidatus Dormibacterales bacterium
ATGTCGTTGAGGGCGGCCCCTGCCTCAGGAAGTGGCCAGGACTGGGACTGCCCGGTGGTCGTCATTCGACCCACCTGGTCTCCCGCCGCAAGCTGGCTCTTCGTGATCCAGAGATTGCCGTCGGGCCCTGACGCGATTCCGTGGGGACAGCGACCACCGCACTGGACCTCCATGGGCGCTGGCGGCGGCGGAGACGCCCGTACCTGCCCATCGATGATGCGGGCGATTCGATCCTTCCCCAACTCCGTGACCCACATCGCCTGGTCTGACCCCTCCTGATCCAGATGCTGCCGTCGGATCCGGCGGCAAGGCCTTGCGGGAAGTTGCCCGCGGGCTGGGCCGGCAGCTCGACAGTCGAGCCGCCCGCGAATGCGCTGTACTGGGTCAGTTCACTCTTCTGCTCAGGGGCAATCCAGAGTCCGGCCGAGGTTGAGATGGCGGGACCGCCCATGTTGGCTGCCCCGCCACCGACAGCACCTATCTGGGTGAAGTGCAGCTGCGCGGGGAGCACCGCTGGCACCGCGGTCGGACGGGCGCTTGGCGAGGCCATCCGGGCTGCTGACCGGGCTGGGACTGGAGCTGGTCATCGTGACTTCAGACCCGCGAGACCAGTGGAGCGCTTTCCACTTCTCGCTTTCGAACCCAAGAGGGCCGCCTGGGCGACGAGGAGTGGATTCAGCCCGCGCCGGAGCATGTGCGTCGCGGCGCTGTGGCGAAAGACGTGTGGATGGACGCGCTTGCGCAGCCCCGCCCGCTCGCCCAGATCGCGGATGAACTGTTGGACGCCGCTTTCGGTCAGCGGCTCGTAGTCGCCGGTCAGCCGGCTTCGCCGGCGCGAGAGGAACAGCTGGTCGGACGCGGCGTCCCGCGGGCGCTGGCGCTCCGCGTAGCGGACCAGGCGGCGGTGCAGCACTGGCGCAAGCGGCACGAGACGCTCGCACTCGCCCTTGCCACGCCCTTCAGGAACGCATGCCGCTCCCGCTCGACCAAGTCGGACACCCAGAGTCGCACCAGCTCGCCGACTCGCACGCCGCTGTCGGCCAATACGCGGACCATCAGAGCGTCGCGCTCCGTCTGCGCGGCGTCCTCCAGGCGCTGGATCTCGTCGCGGTCGAAAGTCTCGACCAGGCGCTTCGGCAGCCGCGGCAGCTGGACCTCGCCGTCGACCGGCTCGCCCTCGGCCTTCAGCCACGCCAGGAACCGCTTTGCCGCCTTGGCGTAGGTCCAGGCGGTCTGCTTGCTCAGCTGGCCGCGCTTGCCGCCGTGTTCGAGCAGGTCGCCCACGAACTGATCCAACGTCCGGGAGGTCAAGTCAGCGGGCTCCGTTACCTCGTGCGTCGAGCACCAGGGCAGGAACACCGCCCGCAGCGGGTAGCCGTACGCGTGCCGGATCGTCTTCGGCGAGAGCCCGGCGTCGCGGCAGTGGGCGAGGTAATCCTCGACGAGCCCTTCCAGCCGGGTTGCTACCAACGAATCTCCATTGCACCTCAACCTTTAGAAGATCCGCATGCTGCTGACAAGGGCTTGGAGGGACTCGAAGCAGCGCGTTAACGCTGCAAACGAACTCGAAGGAAGAAAGTGGAGCGGGAGACGGGCTTCGAACCCGCTACCTCAACCTTGGCAAGGTTGCGCTCTACCGATTGAGCTACTCCCGCTTCCCTAGCCGAATCCTACCCAAGTCGCCATAGGGAGGGCGCCGCCCTCGGTCAGGGACGCCCCCTGCCGCGCCTGCTAATGTATCCCGAGACGACGAGGGAGTTGCCTTTCGCGCCGATCTCGCCCGGTGCCCGCGGCGGCAAGCTCGGCGCAGCGGCGGGCGGCGGCGGGCTGATCCGTGGGGCGAGACCTCAGCTCCGAGCCGGCTCGAGCGGAGGGGATTCACGGAGACCGAGATCAAGGTGCGCGGCCCGGCCGAGCCAGGTGCCCAGGGGGGGCCTTGGGAATCTGCCAGCCTGGTCATCCCGGCACACAACGAGGCCGCCAACATCGGCCCCGTGGTGGTGGCGGCCTGCGAGGTGCTGTCGCGCCTTGCCAGCCGCTACGAGGTCATCCTGGTCGATGACGGCAGCAGCGACGGCACCTCGGAGGTGGCGTGGGCCGCCATGTCGCCTGAGGGGGTATTCCGGGTCCTCCACCACGAGAAGAAGTCGGGCTACGGACTCTCCGTCGGGGAGGGGCTGACCGCCGCCACGGGCGAGGTGGTCGCGTTCCTGGACGGCGACGGGCAGTTCGACGTCGGTGAGCTCCCCAGGCTCGCCGCCCGGCTCCAGGAGGCCGACCTGGTGGCAGGGGTCCGCGCCCGGAGGGCCGACCCCTGGTTCCGGGATCTCATCAGTGGGGTCTTCAACGTGCTGGTGCGGATCCTCTACGGCGTCCGCATGAAGGACGTCGATTGCGGCATGAAGATCATGCGCCGCCGCGTGCTGGAGGCGGCGTCTCCGCTGCAGGCGAAGTCCGCCCTCCTCAACACGGAGCTCTTCTACAAGACCTCCCGCTCCGGGCTGCGAGCGGTACAGGTCCACGTGTCGCACCTGCCCCGCACGGCCGGGACCCGGTCAGGTGCACGTCTGCGGCCCATCCTGCGGGCG
>JBOHUY010000077.1:0-1717 GCA_050735015.1 Candidatus Dormibacterales bacterium
TCGTCTCGCGGGACGGCGGGCGGGGCTGGTCGCGCGCCGGCGTCCCGGGAGGGCGCTTCCTGGCGCTGGCCGTGAGCGGACGGACGCTCCTGGCCGGGTCCTGGGGGGGACGGCTGTGGCTGAGCCGGGACGCCGGCGGCAGGTGGCGCGCCGCCCGCGTGCCCGCGGGTGGCACCGAGTTCGAGTCCATCGCCATCGCGCCCGGGTTGGACCTCGCCGCCACGGAGACGGGCATGATCGTCTCCAGGGACGGCGGCCTGACTTGGACGCGCGTGTCGGGGCTCCCCGACAGGATGACGGCGGTGGCGGCCCGGCCCCAGGCGGGGTACCTGGCGGCCGACTGGAGGGGGCGGATCTACGCCAGCTCGGACGGGGTCTCCTGGCGGGTCGAGGAAGACCTCGGCCGGGGCGTCTGGGCGCTTGGGGGCGGGCGCGCCGCCACCATCTCAGGGCTGTACGACCTCGCCTCGGGCGGGTGGGCGGGCCCGCCCCTGGCCGGGGTCGAGGTCCCGGCCGTGGCCGGCTCTGACGGGAACCTCTACGCCGCCGTCGCCCGCGGCCCCGTCTACGGCCTCGTGGCGGGGCACTGGGAGGCCGTCCTGCAGCCCTGAGGCGAAGGCCAGGCAGGCCAGCACGAGAGCGAGGTCGAGGTAGTTGGGGGCGAGCACGCGGCCCCCCAGGAAGACGGCCAGGACCTCGGCCGCCGCCCATGCCCACATGCGCCTCCAGGACCAGCGTCGGAGCGAGATCACGGCCCCGGCCAGCACCGCCAGTGCGAGGGCGGCCTGGAGCTCTCCGGCGGGGAAGCTCCCCCATCGGTCGGGGACCGCCCCGGCCCGGAGCAGCAGGCCCGGCAGTCCCAGGCCCCGGATGGGATAGCTGGAGGACCCGGAGCCGAAGAAGAAGCCGGCCACGTCGCCGAGGAACGCGGCCGGGTTCCAGACCAGAAAGGGCACCACGACGGCGGCGAAGGCGAGGGCGGCGGCGGCCCCCATGCGCAGCCGCCCACCTTTGTCCAGCAGGCGCCAGGCGGCCAGGGCCAGGAAGGGGGCGAGGAGGACCGCGTCCTGCTTCAAGGAGCAGGCGATCCCGAAGAGGATGCCCGCGGCGACGCCCCGGCGGCGCCTCAGCAGGGCGAAGGAGCCGAGGGCGGGCGCGATGAAGAAGAGGTCGTTGAAGAGATAGAGGTAATCCACCAGCAGGACGGGGTTCAAGGCCACCGCCGCCGTCGTGGCCACCCGGGCCCCGGGTCCTCGCCCCAGCCCCGCCGCCGCCAGCGCCAGGGCGGGCAGACCCAGGAGCCACATCCAGGCGAAGGAGCCGCCGGGGGCCCCGGCCGCCCGCAGGGGGACGTCGAGCAGGATCATCCCGGGCATGTAGACGTAGTGGTCGAGGCCGAAGCTGACGGGGACCTCGGGCATGTAGAAGCCGCGCGCGGCGCTGTCGATGTAGTCGTGGCCGTACGGGTCCCGGCCGGAGAGCAGGCGGGCGGCCGCGGACTCGGTCATCTGGACGCCGTCGTGGACGACGGCGCCGGCCGGTCGCTGCGAGACCAGGTAGGCCTGGGGCGCCATGGCCAGGACCGCCACCAGGGCGGCCAGGGTCAGCATCCTGGCCCGGCCCCGCAGGGCCAGGTGGAGGGCCAGGAGGGCGAGCGCGGCGGCGGCCTCGGCGGCGGCCAGGAGCGGGCGGCCGGCCGCCCAGAGCACGCCCGTGG
>JBOHUY010000078.1:0-18139 GCA_050735015.1 Candidatus Dormibacterales bacterium
CACTACGACTTCTTGAAGGGCAGGCCCTTTTTCCCCTGGCTGGTGGACTTCATGACCGCCCTGCCGGTGGTGGTGGGCGGCCTCTCGGCCGAGGACCAGACCCTGGAGCAGCTGCGCTACGAGCTGGGCGAGACGCTCGTGCAGAAGGCACGCCCGGGCTCGCTCCGGGAGCGCTACGGGATCTACGGAGGGGTCAACTGCCTCCACCTCTCCGACTCCCCGGAGAGCGGCCTGCGGGAGCTCGAGATCTGGTCGCGGGCGGTGGACCTGGGCCGCCGCGAGGTCCGCCTGGACGGCTCCCAGGGGCTTCCCGACCACACCTTCCACCTGCGCTCGTTGGCCGCGCAGGTGGCGGCCGGCGAGCATTCGGAGCTGGCCACGCTCGAGATCAAACGGCTCCTCAAAGAGGAGACCGGTCTCGAGGGCGAGGCCCTGGCCGCCCTCCAGCGGGTCATCCTCGGAGCCTTCGCCTAGGCTTGCGGGCGGGCTCCGGCTCGCGCACGGTCTTGACCACGACCGTGCTGTTGAAGAGCTCCGAGTTGGGCACGATGACGAGTTCCCCGGCCTCTCCGCGCAGGTAGGTGACCCGCGCTTTGACCTCGGTCACGGTGCCCGTGCTGTCGCCGAACTTGATCAAGTCCCCGACTTTGATGTCCTTCTCGAAGAGGATGTAGAAGCCGGAGACGTAGTTCTTCATGAGGTCCTGCACGCCCAGCCCGGCCAGGATGGTGGCGGCCAGGATGCCGGTGAGGGCGATGTTGGCGGTCCCCACCACCTCCGCCACCGCCACCAGGGCGCCCAGGAGGATGAGGCCGAAGTAGACGATCCGCTCTGTCAGCAGGACCATCTCCGCGCCCGCGCTGCGGTGCAGCAGGAGCCGGTTCACGACCCCCTTGAGGATCCGGGCCGCGACCAGGAAGCCGACGAAGATGGCGGCCGCGTAGACGACCTCCTTCACGTCTATGGAGGCCAGGCTGAGGCCCGGGCGGGCGGCCAGGGGACGCACGGGCGGTATTGTCGCCCGGGCCCTCTACTCCGTGTCTTCCTGCCTCGAGGCGGCCGCCGGCCGGGCGCCCCCCTCCTCGGGGGCCGCCGCGGCCTCCGCGGGCGCGGCCTCCGCACCCTCGGCGGCGGCCACCGCCTCCCCCTCTGCCTCCGCGGCCAGCTCCCGGCGGGCGGCGATCCGCACGACCACGTCCTCGGGGTCGCTGAGGACGGTCAAGCCCTCCACGACGCGGAGCTCGGAGACGCGGAGGACCGACTCCGCGCTCTCCAGCGACGAGATGTCGACCTCGATGGCGTCGGGGATGTCCGAGGGCAGGCACTCGATGCGCAGGACGTGGATGCCCTGGATGGCGTCGCCGTCGCCCAGCTTGACGGCGGGCGACTCGCCGACCAGGACCAGGGGCACCTCGGCGTGCAGCTTCTCTTTGAGATCGACGCGGTAGAGGTCGACGTGTATGGGCCCCGGGCGACGGGGGTGATGCTGCACCTCGCGTACGAGCACCTTCTGGGCCCGCCCCCCGTCCACCTGGAGGTCGACCAGGTGGGTCCTGCCCGCCCGCGCGTACACGCGCTGGAACTCGTGCCCGTCGAGCATGAGTGCGGCGGCCTCGGCCCGGTGCCCGTAGACGACCGCGGGCAGCTTGCCCTCGGAGCGCAGGTGGCGGAGGGCCTTGCCCCTCGCCTCCCGGTTCTCGGCTTTCAATCTCAGCGGCACGGTCGGACTCATGTCTGGGAGAGGCCAGTATCATAACCCGGCGGGTTCGGCCAGGAAACGAACAGACACTCCCGGACGTTATCCAATGCAGCAACCATGACGAAACCCGGCAGGTGGCGGCGGGCGGCTCTCCTGGCCACGTCGGCTCTCCTGGCCGCGGCCGCGGTGGTGGTGGGGACCTTCGGCGCCCAGGCCTCGAACGCCTCCACCAGTTTCGACGGCGCGCGCCAGCGGCTGCAGGCCGACCTCAACCAGGCGGCCGGGGTCGGCTACACGCAGCAGGAGCTGGCCCCCATCGTGGGCCGGGCGCGGTCTCTGGAGGGCACCCAGGCACCCGTCTGGGTAGGCGACCAGCCCGCCTTCTACCTTGACCTCTCGACCCAGATGGCACGGCTGGACCAGGGCCTGCGCGGGGTGGAAGGCTCGGCCCTCGTCAACGTGCGGGGCAGGGCCGAGGGGGCCCTCCAGCAGGCCGGGGTGCAGGTCGCGGCCGCAGGCGCGGTGGGCGCCTACCCCGCCGACCTGGCGCCGCTTGAGTCGCGGCTGGCCGGTGCGCGGGCCGACGAGGCGGGCGCGATCTGGCCCAGCAACTACCTGTCCGTGATCTCGGAGGCGAGCGCCATCATCTCCGGGGCCGAGGCCCTGGCCAAGGCCCAGGAGGCCCAAATCGCGGTCATCGAGGCGGCCGGCCAGCAGCTCCTGGTCCAGGACGGAGGCAGCGTGGTCAAGGTGCGCGCGGCCGGTCGCGCGGCACTGGCGGCGGCGAGAAACGACGCCTCCCTGGCCGCCTACATGCGGTTCAACGACTACCAGCGGTCCTACAGCTCACTGGAGCACTTCGCCACCCTCCTCACGGCCGCCGACCCCAACCAGGTCGCCGTAGGCGCGGCGGGCGTCATCCACTACGCCAAGGACCTCCACGCCCGGTTCCTGGCCGACCTGCCCGCCAAGACCATCGTCGTCTCCCACGACGCCCAGCAGCTCTGGGCCTACCAGGGCGGCAAGCTCCTGCTCACGACCCCCGTCACGACCGGGCGCCCGCAGCTGCCCACCGACATGGGGAGGATGAGCGTCCTCTTCAAGAGCTCGCCCTGGAAGATGGTCTCCCCCTGGCCGCGCAGCTCGCCCTGGTACTACCCGCCCACGGTCGTCCAGATGGTGCTCTGGTTCACCGACACCGGGGAGGGCCTCCACGACGCCTACTGGGAGTGGTCCTCGCAGTACGGCCGGGGCTCGGAGTTCGGCCCCGCCGCCAGCCACGGCTGCATCCACGTTCCCTACCAGCAGGAGGTCTCCCTCTTCAACTGGGCGTCGGTGGGAACCCCCGTCGTCGTCTACCCGGGTGACGGCAGCCCGGTGGCGAGCCAGCTCTCGCAGATCACCGTCGACGCCAACGGCAACCCCCTGACCGGCCCCAAGGGGGCCTGAAGCCGAAGGCGACCACGCCGGGGGCCCCGTGCGGTCGCGCGGTGGCGGGCTGGCCGCCTCGCGAGCGCTGGCATCGCGCTCTCGACGATCCTCGTCCGCGTCGGGCCCCGAGCAGCCCTCACGGGCGCCGAGGCGGCAGGCGCTTGATCAGCCGCTCAGCCTTCCGCCCCGGCCGGGAAGCGAGCCGCCAGCCAGTCGACGATCCCCTGAAGGGGCGTGCCGGGCGGGAAGATCTCGGCCACGCCCAGCTTCTTCAGCTCGGCGGCGTCGTCGTCAGGGATGATGCCGCCGGCGAAGACGACGACGTCCTCGGCCTGGCGCTCGCGGAGGACGTCCAGCACCCTGGGCACGAGCGTCATGTGCGCCCCCGAGTGCATCGAGAGTCCGATCACCTCGGCGTCCTCCTGGAGGGCGGCGTCGACCACCATCTCGGGGGTCTGCCGGAGCCCCGTGTAGATGACCTCGTGGCCGGCGTCGCGCAGCGCCCGGGCGACAACCTTGACCCCGCGGTCATGACCGTCCAGGCCCACCTTGGCGAGCACGATGCGCAGCCGGCGCAGGGCCGGCGCCGGCGCCCTCCCCGGGCCGCCCGCCACCTCAGATGACCGCCTCTTCGGTGTAGAGGCCGAAGACGTCCACCAGCGTCCCCATGATCTCCCCCTCGGTGGCGTACGCGCGCACGGCGTCGAGGATGAAGGGCATCAGGTTCTCCGTGCCCCGGGCCGCGCGCCGCAGGGCCTCCAGGGCCCGCTGGCAGGCGGCCTGGTCGCGGCGCGCCCTGACAGCGCGCACCCGGGCGGCCTGCTCCTCCTCCAGGCGGGGGGCGATGCGGAGGATCTCGATCGGCTCCTCCTCATCGACCTGGAACTCGTTGACCCCGACCACGATCCGACGCCTGCTCTCGAGCTCCTGCTGGTAGCGGAAGCTGGCGTCCGCGATCTCGCGCTGGAAGAAGCCCTGCTCGATGGCGGGCACGACGCCGCCCAGTTCCTCGATGCGGCGGAAGTAGTCCTCGGCCTGCTCTTCCATCTCCCCGGTCAGGCGCTCGACCAGGTAGGAGCCCCCGAGCGGATCGACCGAGCTGGCCACCCCCGTCTCGTAGGCGATCACCTGCTGGGTGCGGAGCGCGATGCGCGCCGCCCTGTCGGTGGGCAGCGCCAGGACCTCGTCCATGGCGTTGGTGTGCAGTGACTGGGTGCCCCCCATGACCGCCGCCAGGGCCTCGAGCGCAGTCCTGGCGACGTTGACCTCGGGCTGCTGCGCGGTCAGCGAGACGCCCGCCGTCTGGGTGTGGAAGCGCAGCTTCCAGGAGCGTTCGTCCCTGGCCCCGTAGCGCTCGCGCATGTGCCGCGCCCAGATGTGGCGGGCGGCGCGGAACTTGGCGATCTCCTCGAAGAAGTCGATATGGGCGTCGAAGAAGAAGGAGAGCCGGGGTGCGAACTCGTCCACCCCCATGCCCCGGGCCAGGCCCGCGTCCACGTACGCGAACCCGTCCGCGAGCGTGAAGGCGAGCTCCTGTGCGGCCGTCGAGCCCGCCTCCCGGATGTGGTAGCCGGAGACCGAGACCGTGTTCCAGCGCGGCACCTCGCGCGCGCAGTACTCGATGGTGTCGACGACCAGGCGCATCGAGGGCCCGGGCGGGAAGATGTACTCCTTCTGGGCGATGTACTCCTTCAGGATGTCGTTCTGCAGGGTCCCCGAGACGTCGGCCAGGGGCACGCCCTGCTTCTCGGCCACGGCCAGGTACATGGCCAGCAGGACGGCGGCCGGCGAGTTGATCGTCATCGAGGTCGTGATGCGACCTAGAGGGATGCCCTGGAAGAGGGTCTCCATGTCCTCCAGGGAGTCGATGGC
This sequence comes from Candidatus Dormibacterales bacterium, assembly GCA_050735015.1. GTDB lineage: Bacteria > Chloroflexota > Dormibacteria > Dormibacterales > Dormibacteraceae > JBOHUX01. The sequence goes on from JBOHUY010000078.1 coordinate 5,003, forward strand.
GACTCCGCAGTGCCCGATCTCGCCCCGGCTGGTGGGGGCGTCCGAGTCCTGCCCCATCAAGGTGGGCATGTCGAAGGCGACGGAAAGGCCCGTCTGGCCACTCTGGAGCAGGTAGTGGTAGCGCCGGTTGGTCTCCTCGGCGGTGGCGAACCCGGAGAACTGCCGCATCGTCCAAAGTCGCCCCCGGTATCCGCTGGAGTGGATGCCCCGGGTGTAGGGGTACGCCCCCGGCATCTCCTCCTCTCCGGCCGGCAGGTCGCGGGCCGTGTAGAGGGGCTCGACCTTGAGGCCCGAGATGGTGGACGTCTCCAGGCCGTCGTCGCGCTTGGGAGCGGCCTGGAAGCGGCGCCTCCAGTCGCCCAGGGGGTCTGAGCGGCCCTTCCGGCTCATGACCGGGCGCCCTTTCGCGAGCGGGCCCGGATCCTCTCCGCGACCGGGTACGGGACCCCGGCCGCGACCAGCTCGGACGAGAGCGAGGGGTCCTCCTCGAGGAGCCTTCTCGCCTCCTGCCGCGCCCACTCGCCGACCAGGTCCACCGTCTCCTCCGTAAGACGCGCCGCCTCCCGGGCGCCCGCCCGCCCCGACTCAAAGAGGTGGGCCCGGTGGCGCTCCACCGCGCTCCAGAGCTCCTCCAGGCCCCGGCCGGTGGTGGCCGACGTCGGGACTATGGGCGGCTTCCACTCCAGCTTGGGGCCCGAGTTCAACATCCCGCGGATCTCCATCACCGTCCTCTCCGCGCCGGGCAGGTCCGCCTTGTTGACCGCGAACACGTCCGCGATCTCCATTATCCCCGCCTTGATCATCTGGACCCCGTCCCCCATGCCGGGCGCGAGCACCACCAGCGTGGTGTCGGCCACGGCCGCCACGTCGAGCTCCGACTGGCCGACGCCGACGGTCTCCACGATCACCTGCGTGAAGCCGAAGGCGCCCAGGAGCCGGACCACCTCGCGGGTGGCCAGAGAGAGGCCGCCCAGGTGGCCGCGCGCGCCCATGCTGCGGATGAAGACCTGGGGGTCGAGCGCGTGCTTCTGCATGCGGATGCGGTCCCCCAGGAGGGCGCCCCCCGAGTAGGGGGAGTTGGGATCGACCGCCACCACGCCGACCGACTCCTCGCGGGACCTCAAGACGTCGATGAGCCTGTCGGCGAGGGCCGACTTGCCCGTGCCCGGCGCCCCCGTCAGCCCCAGCACGGGCGGGCGCTTGAGGCTCTCGCCGAGCGATTCCAGCAGGGGCCGGCCGGCCGGGTCCCGGCGCTCGACCATGCTGATGGCTCGGGCCAGGGCCCGGATGCTGCCCGCCCGCAGCTCCCGGGCCAGGTCCGGGGTCATCCCACTTGTCCGAACCAGCTCAGCCCGAACTTGGTCCCCAGGACCACGACCACGCCCCCCGAGGAGGCGGGGCTGGCCTGGGCCGCTGGCGTCGCCGGGGCGGGCGGCGCGGGCGTCACCACCGAGCCCCCGAAGTAGCTCGCCAGCCACTGGGCGGTGGCGGCGTAGCGACCCCCCGAGTAGTCGTAGACGACGTTGCCCTGGGAGTGGGCGGTGCGGCCCGCGGGGCCGACCTTGAAGCCCAGCTCCTGGAGCATGCTGGAGACGCTGGACTGGATTCCGTAGTCGGTCCAGGTCGCCTCCTCGACACGCACCGGCGCGCCCTGGGAGAGGGTCGGCACGGGCACGAACTCGTTCGCGAAGAAGTGCCGGATGGTCTGGTAGGAGGGGTCGGTGGGGCAGAGCACGTAGGTGTTGTAGGGACCGCACGACCCGCCCCGGTCGAAGTAGGCCGTGAGCAGGTCCTGGTCGGTCAGGGCCAGGTGGAGGATGCGGCCCGGGGGCAGGTGCCCGCCGAAGTCGTAGACGGCCTGGATGTCGTCGATGGAGAGGTCTGTCTTGATGTTGCTCTCGATGGCCGAGAGCACGGCCGGCAGCTTCGCGATGCCCCCTACCGACAGGGCCCTGTCCTTGATGGCGCTGATGATCATCTGCTGGCGCTGGGCGCGACCGAAGTCGGTGGCCTGGGCGGGGTTGTCGGCGTGCCGGGAGCGGGCCAGCTCCAGGGCGCGCTCCCCGTTGAGGGTCTGCGTGCCCGCCGGGAAGTAGATGCCGGCCGTGGGGCTGGGGCAGTTCCCCCCGACGGGCACGCCGTGGTTCAAGTAGCCGTCCCCGTAGTTGGGGTAGTGGCAGTCGTGGAGGGGCTGGGGCAGGCTCACGCTGACGCCCCCGACGGCGTTCACGAGGTCTCGGAAGGCCTGGAAGTCGACGGCGATGTAGCCGTCGAAGCTGATGCCCGTGACCGCCCCCACGACCGACTCCGCCAGGTGGCCGCCGCCGTCTCTGCCCGTGTAGCGGGCCAGCTTGCCCTGCAGGTTCTCGGTCCCGTACTCGAAGGCGGAGTTGATCTTGTCGTGGATGGGGCCCTGGCCCTGCGGGTAGGGGTCGATGGACACCCACATGTCCCGGGGCACGGAGGCGAGGGCGACCTTCCCGGTGGGGGGGTCGAGCGTCGCCACCATGATGGAGTCGGTCAGCAGGGGGGCGTCGTTGATGTGGTTGCCGCCCGGATAGCCGAGGAGCAGGATGTGCACGTCCTGCCCGTGGTGCAGCTTCCAGCTGATCGACCCCGGCGGCCCGATGGCGGCCCCCACGTGGGGCAGGATGGCGATGGGGTTGACGAGCTTGCCGGTCACGCGCGTGAAGAAGAGCTCGATGCGCACCACCGCCACGCTGGCCACGATGAGGGCCACGAGGAGCGTCGCCAGCCCGGCCATGGCCGGCACCGAATGCGTCAGGCGGCGGGCGAGGCTGTAGCGGGAGCGCCGGGCCTTCAGCCTGGCTTTCCACATGCGCGGGTCATTCTAACGGCGGGGCTCACAATCAAATTGAACGCGCCGGACCACGATTTGGTCTCGCCACCTCCCTTCGCGACGGCCCTCAGCCGCCCCTCGCGAGCTGGTAGGCGGAGGTGGCGTACACCACCACGACGACCAGCCAGACGACCGTCACCAAGACCGACAATACACGGCCGGTCCGGGCCGGGAGGCGCGCCCAGCCCGGCGGCAGGCGGTGCAGGGCGGCGCCCGAAACGACGAACGCGACGGGCCCCAGGACGAGGCCGACCAGGGGCAGGGCGCCCACCACAGCGAGGGCGACGGAGAGGGCGCCCAGCACGTGCGGCCAGGGACGCCGGCGGCGCGCGGCCCCGCCGGCGCCCGTCGAGGCGGAGCCCTCTCTCACGACGCCTTCTATCTCAGCAGCTGCCGCGCGATGACCACGCGCTGGACCTGGTTCGTCCCCTCGTAGATCTGCGTGATCTTGGCGTCGCGCATCATCCTCTCGACCGGGTAGTCCTGCGTATAGCCGTACCCGCCCAGCACCTGCACGGCGTCCGTGGTCACCTTCATGGCCATGTCCGAGGCGAAGAGCTTCGCCATCGCCGCCACCGTGGTCAGGTCGGCCGCCTTCTCGTCGACCTTGGTCGCGGCCAGGTAGACGAGGTGGCGCGCGGCCTCGACCTGGGTCGCCATATCGGCGAACATGAACTGAAGGCCCTGAAAGGAGGCGATCGGCTGGCCGAACTGGCGCCGCTCCTTGGCGTACCCGATCGCGTATTCCAGCGCGCCCTCCGCGATGCCCAGGGCCTGGGCCCCGATCCCGGGCCGCGAGCGGTCCAGGACCGCCAGCGCGAGCTTGAAGCCCTGGCCCTCCTCCCCGAGCCGGTTGTGGGCGGGGACGCGGACCTCCTCGAGCGCGATCTGGGCCGTGGGCGAGCCCCGGATGCCGAGCTTGTGCTCCAGCTTGACCACCTGCCAGGGGCTGTGCTCTCTCTCCAGCACGAAGGCGCTGATCCCGCGCGCGCCCGCCTGCTCGTCGGTGACGGCGAAGACGACCATCTGGTGGGAGATGCTCCCGTGCGTGATGAAGATCTTGCCGCCGTCGAGGACGTATTCGTCGCCGTATCGGCGCGCCCGCGTGCGCATGGCGGCCGCGTCGGACCCCGAGTCCGGCTCGGAGAGCGCGTAGCAGCAGATCTGCTCGCCGCTCGCCAGCGGCGGGCACAGGCGCCGCTTCTGCTCCTCGCTCCCGGCCAGGAGGATGGGATAGGAGCCCAGCGCCTGCACGGCCAGGATGAGGCTGGAGGTGGCACAGGCCCGGGCGATCTCCTCCACGCCCATGCAGATGGTGACGCTGGAGCCGCTGATGCCCCCGTACTCCTCCGGGAAGGGAATGCCGAGGACGCCGTTCTCGGCCAGAACCCGCTCCACGTCCTTGGGGTACTCCATGGTCTCGTCGATCTCGGCGGCGCGGGGCGCGACCCTGTCGGCCACGATCTCCCGGATCGTCTCCCTGACGGCCAGCTGCTCTTCTGAGAAGCGAAAGTTCATGGCCCGGCTATGCCTCCCCGGCGGCGCCCCGGCCGCGCGCCAGGGCGGGGACGCCCGCCATCGCGCCCAGCTGGACGCCGATGAGCGCCCAGAAGGCGAGCGCCTGGTCGTTCTTGAAGTAGGGGACGTCGACCAGGCCGTGCACCAGGAAGGCCAGGAGCACGCCCAGGAGGCCGATGCTGAGTGCCCTCACCCAGGGCTCCCGCCGCAGCCCCAGGAGGCACTGGCGGATGAGCCCCCCGCAGAGCCACAGGAACCCCGCCAGGCCCACCAACCCGGTCTCGCTCCAGAAGTTGAGGAAGATGTCGTGGGGGTAGATGAGGTGCTCGTGGTAGGTGGGCACCCGGTAGGGGGCGACGGACCGCTCGAACCCCGACAGGCCGCCTCCGAAGAGCGGGTGGTGCTCGAGCATCCTGATCGAGGAGCGCCAGAGCGACTCTCGGAGCCGGACGGTGTTGTCGGGGCTGTTGAAGTCGAACTCGACCAGGATGCGGTGCCTGGCCTTGGGCACGCCCAGGCCGAGGACCAGCCCGCCCGCCACCAGCACCCCCAGCATCCGCCACCTCCAGCGGTGGAAGAGCCCGGCGAAGACCGCCACCGCGCCCAGCGTTACCCATCCCGCACGGGAGAAGCTGAGCAGGATGGCGAGGGCCGCCAGGCCCGAGAAGACGGCCGCCCCCAGCCTCTCGCGCGGCTCGTCGCTGAAGAGGACGAGGGGGAGCGCCACCGCCACCAGGGGGGCCAGGTAGAGGGGCACGGCGTTGGCGCTGTTGTAGACGGCCACAGGAGGCGTGACCACGCTGAAGCGGTGGGCTGCCAGCGCCTCCAGTGAGTTGGCCGCGTTGAGGACGGCGACGACCGTCCCGGCCACCCCCAGCCCGGCCAGGATGACCATCACGCGCCGGCGCGTGGTGGCCAGCCCCACGATGACCAGCGAGGCCAGCGCGGGCTCGATGAAGTATGCCTTCCAGGCCCCGGCCGCCTCTTTGTGGCTGGGCGAGAACCAGACGTCGAGGGTGGCCCCGGCCAGAAAGAGGAGCGCCGGCGGCGTGAGCGGGTTCCAGATCTGGAGCCGGCCCCCCAGCGCGGCCAGCCCGAGCACGATGGCGACCAGGAGCAGGACCTCGAGCATGTCGCTGGGCAGCCCGGCGACGTGGAACCTGACCACGTAGGAGGGGCTGGCCGCCAGGGCCACGAACATGGCCCCCAGCGCGACGCGCTCGAGCATGGCCTGGCGGACGCCCGCCGCCCCCTCGCCGAGGGGCTCGGCCGGCACGGGGGCCGAGCTCATCTCGCGCCCGCCAGGAGGTGGCGCGCGATGACCACGCGCTGGATCTGGTTCGAGCCCTCGTAGATCTGGGTCGCCTTGACGTCCCGGAGGTGACGCTCGAACGGATTGTCGCTGACATACCCGTAGTCCCCGGCCAGCTGGACGGCGTCGATGGCGATCTCCATGGCGGCGTCGGTGGTGAAGAGCTTGGCCATGGAGGCCTCCATCGTGAAGGGGCGCCCGGCGCTGCAGAGAGAGGCCGCGTGGTGGGTCATCAGCCGCGCCGCCTCCAGCTTGGTGGCCATGTCCGCGAGGGTGAAGCCGACGCCCTGGAAAGTGGCCACCGGACGGCCGAACTGCTCGCGCTCGGAGGTGAAGCGGAGGGCCTCCTCGAGGGCGGCGGCGGCGATCCCGAGGGCCTGCGCCGAGATGCCGATGCGCCCCGAGTCGAGGGCGCGCATGGCGACCTGGAAGCCGCACCCCTCAGGCGCCAACATGGCCTCGGCCGGCACGGTGACGCCGTCCAGCACCACCTCCCCCGTCGCGGATCCGTTGAGGCCCATCTTGCGGTAGATCTGGCCGACCTTGAGCCCGGCTGCCTCGCCGGGCACCAAGAAGGCGCTCACGCCCGCGGCCCGAGGCTCCTGCCCCGTCCTCGCGAAGACGATGTAGAGGCCGGCGTGGCCGGCGTTGGTGATGAAGGACTTGGTCCCCTCCAGAACGTAAGAGCCACCCCGGCGCGTGGCGGTGGTCGTCAGCGCGGCGGCGTCCGAGCCGGAGCCGGGCTCGGTGAGGGCGAAGGCCCCGATCACCTCGCCCCGGGCGAGGCGGGGCAGCCAGGCCCGCTTCTGCTCCTCGGTCCCGAAGATGAGGACGGGCTCGGTCGCGACCGAGTTGTGGACGTCGATGATGACGGCCGTGCTCGCGCAGGCCCGGGCCAGTTCCTCGATGCAGACCGCGAAGGCGACGTGGTCGAGCCCCGCCCCCCCGTACTCGGGCGGGACCAGGATGCCCATGAGGTCGAGCCGGGCGGCCTCTTTGAGCGCCTCCTCGGGGAAGCGGTGGCCTTGGTCGACGGAGGCCGCCTGGGGCCGGAGGACCGCCTCCGCGAAGGCCCTCACGGCGTCGCGCAGGTCCGCGTGAGAGGGCGCCGGGCGGGTGCTCATCCGCCGCTTACAATAGTTGGCCGGCTGTCGATCTCGCGGGGGTGCCGCGCGCTCCCGCGTGCTTGTTGCGTGGGGGACATGGAAGAGAGCAGATACCTCGAGGGCACCACGGTCGGGAGCGGCCGCGACATCATCGGAGTCCGCCGGGACCAGGTCGACCACATCATCGAGACGGGCACGCAGGTCATCGCGCGCGCCAAGGGCGACAAGATCCTCCCCGAGACCATCACGGGGGCCACGGCGGCCCTCCTGGTCACCATCGCGGGCTACGCCGACCCTCTCTCCGAGGGCCAGTGGCGGGAGCTCTCGGGCGTGGTCGGCGGCCTCATGCAGGACAAGACCTATGCCGACCTCTCCAAGCTCAGGGCCCTGGTCGGCCCCGATCAGTTCGCGACCGTGATCCGCAACGCCGGGTACCAGCACTTCATCCGCCGCCTGGACGACGGCCGCTGGGTCTGCACCGTCAAACCCAAGCTCGAGGACGTACCCGACGAGTGAGGGCGAGGCCCCTTCAGCACCCCAGCTCGCGAGCGATCAGCATCCGCTGCACCTCGGAGGTGCCCTCCCCGATCTCGTTGACCTTGACGTCGCGGTAGAAGCGGGCGACCGGGTAGTCCTCGATGAACCCGTAGCCGCCGTGGATCTGGACGGCCTGGTCGGCGGCCCGCTTGGACGCCTCCGAGGCGTACAGCTTGGCCATGGCGGCCAGCTTGCGCACCTCGCCGGTGGATGCGGGCGCCAGCTGGTAGGCGGTCGCCGCGCGGTAGGTGATGAGCCGGGCCAGCTCGACGTCGAGGGCCATGTCGGCGATCTTGAACTGGATGGCCTGGAACTTGGAGATGGCCTTCCCGAAGGCCTGCCTGGCGCGGGCGTGGGAGAGCGAGGCGTCGAGGCAGGCCTGGGCCACCCCCACCGAGAGCGCCGCGATCGCGATCCGCCCCCCCGTCAGCGTGTGCAGGAACTGGCGGTAGCCACCGCCGCGGCGCCCGAGCAGGCTCGACTCCGGCACCCGGCATGAGGCGAAGCTCAAGGGATGGGTGTCGGACGAGTGCCACCCGAGCTTTCGGTAGCCGGGCTCGACGGTGTAGCCGGGCGTGCCCGCGGGCACCAGGATGGCGCTGATCTCGGGCCGACGGCCGCCTTCGGCGGGGGTCGTCACGGCCGTGATCGTGACGCCCGCGCTGATCGGGGTGCCCGAGTTGGTGATGAACTGCTTGGCGCCGTCGATGACCCACTCGCCACCCTCCAGGCGGGCGCGGGTCTTGGTGTTGCCGGCGTCGGACCCCGCCTCCGGTTCGGTCAGCCCGAAGGCCCAAAGGCTCTTCCCGGCCAGCAGGTCGGGGAGAAGCGCCCCCTGCTGCTCGCCGGTCCCGAAGTCGTGGATGGGGGCCGCCCCCAAAGACACGGCCGCCTCCAGGGTGATCCCCACGCCCGCGTCGGCGTGGGAGATCTCTTCCACCGCGATGCAGTAGGAAAGGAAGTCGCCCCCCGCGCCTCCCACCTCCTCGGGGAAGGGCAGCCCGAAGAGGCCCAGCCCGCCCATGCGGTCGATGATCTCGTCCGGGAAGCGGTGCTCCCGGTCGTTCCGCTCGGCGGCGGGCTCCACCACCTCGCCGGCGAACTCCCGGCAGAGCTCGCGGACGGCCCGCTGCTCGTCGGACAGCTCGAACTCCACGCCTGCATCGTAGTTTCCCGGCCGCGTGGACCACGTCCGGCTCGTGGCCACGGGGCGAGGGGCGGTGGCCCGCCTTCCGGTACCGTGCCGGGGTCCGGTGACTCCCGGCCCCTCCGCGACCGACGCCCGACCGGGGCCCGGCAGGGCGCCCGGGACCCCCAACCTCATCTGGGCGGCCTTCCCGGGGTCGCCGCCGCGGCACTCCACCTGGTCGCCATCTCGAGGTCCCACGGTGTCGACCTGAGCCTCGACACGCGAGGGCCCCCAAGGTGCGACGTCGCCGGCGCCGCCGTCCGGCTACCCGAGGCCAGGCGGAGGGGGCACGGTGGGGCCGGCGGACTGCACGCCCGCGTACCAGGCGATCCACCAGCCCGCCCAGCCGAGAAAGCCGAAGAGGCAGATGGCCACGAGACCTCGTACAAGGCGCACTTTCGACTCCGAAGGTTCTAACGGCGGCGGGAGGCCGGTACGGCGCCGAGGCCGCCACCCGTACCCCCCCGACGTGGCCGTGGGCACCCGCGGGGTCAGGTCGTCAGCAGCTCAACGATCTGATCGGTGGTCTCCGCCACCGCCACCCCGGCGGCGCGGAAGGCGGCTTCTTTGCTCTGGGCCGTGCCCCGGTCGCCGGACACGATGGCACCCGCGTGGCCCATGCGTTTGCCCTCCGGGGCGGTCCGCCCGGAGATGAAGGCCACCACCTTGAGCCTGGTGCCGCGCCCGAGCAGGTCGGCCGCCTTCTCCTCGTCCGAGCCCCCGATCTCGCCGATGACGACCAGCCGCTCGGTCGCCGGGTCCGCCTCGAAGAGGGCCACGACCTCGGCGAAGGAGAGCCCCAGCACGGGGTCGCCGCCGATCCCGACGCACGTCGACTGGCCCAACCCGGCCGCCGTCAGGGCCGCCATCACCTCGTAGGTGAGCGTGCCGCTGCGCGAGATGAGCCCGACCTGCCCCTGACAGGCGATGCGCTGGGGGATGATGCCGATCTTGCCCACCCCCGGCGTGATGAGGCCGGGGCAGTTGGGGCCAATTAGGCGCGTGGCGGGCCGGCCCGCCAGGTAGGCCTTGACCCGGATCATGTCCTGGATGGGGACGCCCTCGGTGATGCAGGCGACGAGAGAGAGCCCGGCGGCGGCCGCCTCCATGATGGCGTCGGCCGCGAAGGGGGCGGGGACGAAGATGCCGCTGGCGTTGGCCCCCGTCTCACGGACCGACTCCTCGACGGTGTCGAAGATGGGGAGGCCCAGGTGGGTGGAGCCGCCCTTGCCGGGGCTCACGCCCCCCACCACGGGGGTCCCCATGTCGATCATCTGCTGCGTGTGGAAGCTTCCCTCGTGGCCGGTCATGCCCTGCACGACGACCCGCGTGCCCCCGTCCAGCAGGATGCTCACCGAGTCAGATCGACTATCTTGCGGGCCGCCTCCCAGGCGTTCTCGCCCGGCTCGATCCCGTTTCCCCGGAGGATGGCCCTGCCCTCCTCCTCACGGGTTCCCGTCAGCCGCACCACCAGGGGCAGCGTCATGCCCAGGTTGGCGCGGGCCTCGACCAGCCCCCGGGCCACCTCGTCGCAGCGCGTGATGCCTCCGAAGACGTTGATCAGGACTCCCCGCACCTTGGGGTTCATGAGGATCACGGAGAGCGCGTCCTGGACCACGCCCGCCCTGGCCCCACCGCCGATGTCGCAGAAGTTGGCCGGACGGCCCCCGGCCCTTTGCACGAGGTCCAGCGTGCCCATGCAGAGCCCGGCCCCGTTGCCGATGATGCCGACCTCGCCGTCGAGCGAGACATAAGTGACGCTGCGCTTGCGCGCCTCCTTCTCATAGGGGTCGCCCTCCACCACCCCGCCGTAGCGTTGCTCCAGGTCGCGGTGCCTGTACTCGGCGTTCTGGTCGGTCTCCAGCTTGGCATCGCCGGCCACCAGGCCCCCGGAGGCCGTCACCACGAGGGGGTTGATCTCGGCGGTCACGGCGTCCTGCTCGGGGATGGCGCGGTAGAGGTCGGCGATGAGGGGGACCAGCTCCCGGACGTGCTCGCCCAGGCCGGCCTGAAAGACGAGCCCCCGCAGCTCGAAGGGCTGGGGACCCCGGAAGGGGTCGGGGTAGAGCCGCGCGATGGCCTCGGGCGCCTCCGCCGCCACCTCCTCGATGTCCATGCCGCCGCGCGCGGAGAGCATCAGGATGTTGGCCCGGGCGTCGCGGTCGACCGTGAACCCCAGGTAGACCTCCTTTCGGATCTCGAGGGCGGCCTCGCAGTAGACGACGGGGACGCGGAAGCCCTTGATGTCCATCCCGATGATCTGCGCGGCGGCCTGGCGGGCCTCCTCCGGGTCGCGGGCCAGCTTGACCCCGCCCGCCTTGCCCCTCCCACCCACCGGGACCTGGGCCTTGACCGCGACCGGCCCCAGCCGGCGGCAGGCCTCGGCCGCCTCGGCCGGGGTCGACGACACCTGCCCGGGCGGGATGGGGATCCCGAGTGAGGCGAGGACGTCCTTGGCCTGGTACTCGAGGAGCTTCATGCGGGGACGGGGCCTGGCCTCACGACCGAGAAGGGTAGCGGCTCGGGCCGGGCGGCCGCGCGCGGTGGACCCTCAAAGAGGGATGTTGCCGTGGTGCCGAGGAGGCCCGGGCCGCTCCTTCCGCGAGGCCACCTCGAGGGCCGCGATAAGCGCCGCCCGCGTCCGCTGGGGCTCGATGACGTCGTCCAGGTAGCCGCGCTCAGCGGCCACGTAGGGGTTGGCGAAGCGTTCCACGTACTCGGCCACCAACTGCGCGCGGCGGGCGGAGGGGTCGGCGGCCTTCGCCAGCTCGCGGCGGTGGACGATGTTGACCGCCCCCTCCGGCCCCATGACCGCGATCTCGGCGGACGGCCAGGCGACGTTGTAGTCGGCCCGCAGGTGCTTGGAGCACATGACGCAGTAGGCCCCCCCGTAAGCCTTGCGCGTAATCACGGTCAGCTTGGGAACCGTGGCCTCGCTGAAGGCGAAGAGGAGCTTGGCGCCGTGCCGGATGATGCCCCCGTACTCCTGCCCGGTGCCGGGCAGAAAGCCGGGGACGTCGACGAAGGTGACGAGCGGGATGTTGAAGGCGTCGCAGAAGCGGACGAAGCGCGCCGCCTTGCCGGAGGCGTCGATGTCGAGCGCGCCCGCCATGACCTTGGGCTGATTGGCGACGACGCCCACGGGGCGCCCCGCGAGGCGCGCGAAGCCGACCACGATGTTCATGGCGTAGTAGGGCTGGACCTCCATGAGGTCGCCCCCGTCCACCACCATGCGCACCACCTCTTTGATGTCGTAGGGCTCCTTGGGGCTGTCCGGGATGACCGTCCGGAGGCCCTCCTCCTCTCGCTCCGGGGGGTCGTCCGCAGGCGCCACCGGAGGCGCTTGGCCCGAGTTCTGGGGCAGGAACGAGAGCAGCCGGCGCACCTCGGAGAAGCACTCGTCCTCGTCCCGGGCCAGGAAGTGGGCGACCCCCGACCGGGTGTTGTGGATCTCGGCGCCGCCCAGCTCGTCGAAGGTCACCCTCTCCCCGGTCGTGACCCTGATGACCTCGGGCCCGGTGATGAACATGTAGCCGACGCCGTGGACCATGAAGTTGAAGTCGGTCATGGCCGGGGAGTAGACGGCGCCTCCGGTGCAGGGGCCCAGGATGAGGCTCAGCTGGGGAACGACCCCGCTCGCCTCCACGTTGCGCCAGAAGATCTCCGCGTAGCCGGCCAGCGAGACCACGCCCTCCTGGATGCGCGCCCCCCCGGAGTCGTTGATGCCGATCAGGGGCACCCCGTTGCGGCGGGCGAGGTCCATGACCTTGCACACCTTCTCGGCGAAGACCTCGCCCAGCGACCCCCCGAAGACGGTGGCGTCGTGGCTGAAGAGCATGACGTCCCGCCCCTCGATCCGGGCCATGCCCGTCACCACCCCGTCCCCGGGAGCACTCCGGCGCCCTCCTGGAGGGCCCGAGCGCCGAGTTGCGAAGGCGTCCAGCTCCAGGAAGCTGTCCTCGTCGACCAGCCTCGTGATCCTCTCGCGGGCGGTCAGGCGGCCCCTGGCGTGCTGGGCCTCGTAGCCGGCCGCGTCCCCGTGGGCGGCCTCGAACCGGCGCTGCCGGAGAAGGTTGATGCGCCGCTCGTTGGGGTCGACCTGGCGGCCGCCCGCGCTCAAAGGTGCTCCGGGCGGTACTCGCCGAAGACCGCCCGCAGGCGGTCGGCGCATTCCCCCACGGTGGCGTAGGCGGCGAGCGCGGCCTTGAGCGGGTACATCAGGTTGTGGGGGCCGCGGGCGGCCGCCTCCAGGTCTTGCAGGGCTGCGGCCACGGCCGCCGCGTCGCGGCCTGCCCGCAGCTCTCTCAATGCCTCCGCCTGCCGCCTCTGGAACTCGAGGCTGACCTTGATGACCTCGATCCCGGCCGCCTCCGCCGTCTGGTAGCGGTTGACGCCCACGACCGTGCGCTGCCCGCTCTCGACGCGCTGCTGGAAGCGGTAGGCACTCTCGGCGATGCGGCGCTGCATCCAGCCCGACTCGATCACGGCCACCGCGCCTCCGCGGCGCTCCACCTCCGCCATGATCGAGGCCGCCTCCTCCTCGACCCGGCCCGTGAGCCATTCCACGTAGTAGGACCCGCCCAGGGGGTCGGCCACGTAGGGCACGGCCGTCTCG
>JBOHUY010000079.1:0-4128 GCA_050735015.1 Candidatus Dormibacterales bacterium
GGGCAGCTTGTTGTAGTAGATGCGGGCGACGGCCGTCCGCTCGTCCCGCTCCAGCCCCAGGTAGCCGACGCTGACCCCGGGCAGAAGGTCCATGACGGGGCCCAGGAGGCCCAGCCCGGCCCTCAGCACGGGCACTGCCACCACCTGCCGGCTGAGGACCCAGGCGGCCGCCTCGGCGAGCGGGGTCTCGACCGTCGTCTGGCGCGTCTCGAGGTCCTTGGTGGCCTCGTAGGCGAGCATGGTGATGACCCGCCCGGAGAGGGCGCGGAACTCGTCGTGGCCGGTCCGTCGGTCCCGCAGCCGGGCCAGCGTGTCGGCGACCAGGGGGTGGCTACTGACCCTGAGCGGCACGGTCCTGCTCGATCAGGCGCCGGATGGCACCCGCCGCCACCTTGAGCATCCTGTCCATCAGCGAGGGCTCCAGGTGCTCGATCTCGCCCTCGCCGACCTCGTCCACGCAGAGCAGGATGGTGCCGGCGCGCAGGCCCTTGAGGGAGGCCACCACCATCAGGGTCGAGGACTCCATGTCCTGGGCCACGACGCCCGCCTGCCGCCAGACCCGGTGCTCGCGGGCGATCTCCTCTCCCCTCGGCAGCCGCTCCGGAGAAAGGTCCGCGTAGAGGGCGTCCACCGACCTCACGATGCCGGCGTGGCAGGGGGCCCCCTCCTGGCGCGCGGCCTCCAGGCAGGCGGCCACGACCTCGTGGTCGGCGATGGCCGGGTACTGGAGCGGCACGTAGCCCGCGGGTGTGCCCTCGTCGCGCACGGCGCCCCGGGCCACGACCAGGTCGCCCCGCCTGATCCCGGGCTGGAGCGCCCCGCAGGTGCCCACGCGCAGGAAGGTGTGCACGCCCAAATCGCTCAGCTCCTCGACGGCGATGGCCACCGACGGCCCCCCGATGCCCGAGGAGGTGGTGGAGACGGGCGTTCGCTCCAGCCGTCCCGTGAAGGTTCGGTACTCGCGGTTGAAGGCGACCTCCCGGGCCCCCTCCAGGTGGGCGGCGATGAGCGCCGTGCGGCCGGGGTCGCCGGGCATGAGCACGTAGGCCCCGACCTCGCCCGCCGCCAGCCCCACGTGGTACTTGCGCTCCGAGCCGACCGCCACGGCCGGGAGTATAGCGGCGCGGTCAGGAGGGGCCGGGCAGCCCTCGCTCCGGGCCCGGCAGAACCCAGACCCGCGCCGCCGTCTCCAGGCTCAAGGTGACGTCCAGGCCGCCCGCCGCCAGGCGCAGGAGCCGGCCCACGCCGTCCACCTCCACGACCCGCAGGCGCACCCCGGGGATGAGCCTGCGCTCGGCCAGGTACCGCAGCAGCGCCGGCGCCTCCCTCTCGGCCACCTCCGAGATGCGGCTCACCGCCACCTCCGCGCCGGCGGGCAGGTCGGAGAGCCTGACCTCGGCCGGATCCGCCTCCGAGTGCCCCGGGATGGGGTTGCCATGTGGGCACGACAGGGGCCTGCCCAAGACCTCGTAGAGGTGCTTTTCGACCTCCTCCGAGACGGCGTGCTCGAGCCTGGCCGCCTCCTCGTCGGCGGCCACCCAGTCCAGACCCAGCTGGTCGGTCAGCCACCTCTCCACGATCCGGTGGCGGCGGACGATGGCCGCGGCCGCCTCCCGGCCCCGATCGGTCAGCTCGATCTCCTTGCGGGAGGTGATCCTGACCATGCCGTCGCGCGTCATCCTGCGCAGGGCCACCGTCACGGTGGGCCGGCTCACGCCCAGCCAGTCGGCGAGGCGGGCCGAGCGCACCGCCTCCTTCTCCGACCACATGTAGTACATGGCCTCCAGGTACCGGGAGGCGACCTCGGAGGGCTGCGCGGTCCCTGTGCTACGTTTAGCCTTGTCTAACTGATGAGCTTGCATCCTACTAATCCATAGCATGGATCACACGACCACGGCGGCGCTCGGCGCCTTCGCCGGCCTGACCATCTTCATCGGCCTGCCGGTGGCGCGGCTGCGCGGGCTTCCCAAGGGCGCGCAGGGCTTCCTCAACGCCGTCGCCACGGGCATCCTGCTCTTCCTCTTCTGGGACATCGTGAGCCACGCGACGGGCCCGCTGGGGGCCGCCACGGGGGCCATGCGCCAGGGCCGGCCGGCCCAGTTCTGGACGCTGGCCCCCATCCTGGCCGTGGGCGTGGGCGTGGGCCTTCTCTCACTCGTTTACTTCAACGGCCGCCTGGCCGCCCACCTCAAGAAGAGGGCGACGTCGGGCTCCAGCCACCCCCTCGTCATCATGATCGCCACCGGGCTCGGCCTCCACAACTTCTCCGAGGGCCTCGCCATCGGGCAGTCGGCGGCCACCGGCGCGATCGCGTTCGCGGGCGTACTCGTGATCGGGTTCGCCCTCCACAACATCACCGAGGGCTTCGGCATCGCGGCCCCCATGGCCCTCGACGCCCACCGCCCTTCCTGGAGCTTTCTGGGCGCGGCCGGCCTGATCGGGGGCGGCCCCACCTTCGTGGGCACCATCCTGGGCACCCTGATCACCTCCAAGCCCGTCTACGTGCTCTTCCTGGCCCTCGCCGCGGGCGCCCTGATCTACGTCCTCAACGAGCTCTTCAGTGTGGGCAGGCGCCTCAACAGCCCGCCCGCCATGGCCTGGGGGGTGCTGGTCGGGTTCCTCGCCGCCGGGGCCTCGGACCTCCTGCTCACCTACCTCAACGCGTAGCGGGCCCGAAAGAGCGCTCAGCTGGCGCGGACCATGTCCTCCTCGTCCTCTCCGCGGCTGTCCGGGTACCGCCAGTGGAAGAGCCCTTCCTGGACGTCGAAGACGCTGTCCAACATCTCCTGGACCGCGCCCGTGTCCCGGAGCCGGCCGCGGACGGGGACGGGCAGGGGGTCGAGCGTGTCGCGGATCTGGGTGCGGACCCGGCCCGGGACCTGCTTGACCCCGTCGCGGTTCATCTCCTCCAGCCTCCAGAGGACCCGGTCGGTCGCGTGCAGCATGTTGTAGAAGGCGTGGCGCCGCTCGTTGTCGCGACGTATCGCCTTCTCCATCTCGCCGATGGTGAGGTTGGTGCGGTCGATCATGTTTCCCTAGCTTACGAGATGTGCGCCCCCCCAGGGCCGGACGCGAGCGGCCCGTGAACGGCTTCCTCGCCAGCCTCGAGGGCCGCCTCTCCCCGCCCGAGGCCTGGGGCGACTTCCGGCCCGGGGCGCGCCCGGCCGCCGTCGTGGCCCTCCTCCACAAAGACGGGGGCGAGTGGAGCCTGCCCTTTGTGCGCAGGCGCCCCGACCTCCCCGACCACCCCGGGCAGGTGGCGCTCCCGGGCGGCGTCGTGA
The DNA here is from genome assembly GCA_050735015.1 of Candidatus Dormibacterales bacterium. Lineage (GTDB taxonomy): Bacteria > Chloroflexota > Dormibacteria > Dormibacterales > Dormibacteraceae > JBOHUX01. The sequence continues at coordinate 3,282 of JBOHUY010000079.1, forward strand.
GGCCCGGGGAGACGGCCTGGGAGGGCGCCCGGCGCGAGCTGGAGGAGGAGATCGGGGTGCCGGGGGGGGCGGCCCGGCCGCTGGGGGCGGGCAGCCCCGTCTACACGGCCGTCAGCAACTTCTCGGTGGTGCCCTTCGTGGCCGTGGTGGACGGCGGGCCCGCACGCTTCCGCCACGACGCCTACGAGCTGGAGGGCATCCTGCAGGTCCCCCTCACCCGCCTGCTCGAGGAGACCGCCTGGCGCGCCTCCTCGCAGCCCTGGGTGGGCAGCCACTTCCCCTGGCAGGACACCTTCATCTGGGGCCTCACGGCGAGGATCCTGGACGACCTTTTGCCGCGCTTCAGGTCCGCCCTGGAAGAGCAAGCTCGGCGCGAGGGTCCTCGAGCGCCGCGCGGGGAGGGCTCACCCCCGCCTCCATGAGCCGCCGGGCCCTGCTCACGGTGCGGCGGTCGTCCACGCCCAGCGCGGCCACCAGGCGCCCCCCCGAGAGATAGAAGGCCGCGAAGGGCGGGCGGCCCAGCTCGCCCCTGGTGACGACCTCGTCGAAGGGCAGGCCCGCACCCGCGTACTGGAGGTTGAGCCCGAACTGGTCGGACCAGAACCAGGGCACCTCGGCGAAGGGCCTGCCCGCCCCCGCCATGGAGCGGCCCACCGCCTCGCCGTGGCGGCCCGCGGTCTGGAAGTGCTCGACGCGCACGTGCGTTCCGTAGACGGGGCTCAGAAAGCTGGCCACGTCGCCGGCCGCGAAAACGCCCTCGGCCGAGGTGCGGCCGAGCTCGTCGACGAGGACGCCGGCCCCCACCGCCAGCCCGGCGGCCCGGGCCACCCCGATGTGCGAGTCACAC
>JBOHUY010000080.1:0-3378 GCA_050735015.1 Candidatus Dormibacterales bacterium
GCCGGCTACTCGTTCGGACCAGGGTACTTGTCGATGCGACTTCCCGCCAGCCAGCAGACCCGCCAACGAGATCGGCTGGGCGCCGAAACAACGGTTGACGGCGGAGCAAATCGCCTCCTCCACAGCACCTGTCGACGCCCAACCGAGGAGCGACTATGCTGATCGGCGGCGCGGTCAAGATCACCAAGGGGGCCATGCGATGAGCGGAAATCTTCACCGGACGCACCGTTGGGACCTGGGCTGGCAGGACGCCTCGGACGTGCTCGCGCTCGGCGAGGGGGTCCAGGTGAAGATCCTGCGCCAAGACGCCGAGACCATGCAGACGGACCTGCTGGTGAAGTTCCCGCCCGGATACGTGGAACCGGAGCACACGCATGACAGCACCCATTCGATCGTCGTTCTGGAGGGCCTGCAGATCGCCGAGGGTGAGCCGATGCGGCCGGGCGACTACGTCTACGGGCCCGCCGGGCTGCCCCACGGGCCATTTGAATACCCCGAGGGCTGCGTGGTGTTCGCCACCTTCCACGGCCAGTCCGTCCGGCACGTATACGAGGGTTCGCCTGCGGATGGATCCGCCTTGGCCGATGCCGCACCGGAGAGCTAAGGGGTGAGGGTTGAGGTGAAGTTGCCTCAATGGGGGATGGGCATGACCGACGGAACCATCATCGAATGGCACAAGTCCCTCGGCGACCAGGTCACCGAGGGTGAGCCGCTGGCCCTGATCGAGGCGGCCAAGATGAGCACCGAGCTGGAGTCACCGGAGACCGGGGTGCTGACGGAAATCCTGGTCGAGCCCGGCGCCACGGTCGAGATCTACACCACCCTCGCCATCATCGAAGCCCCGGATTAGGGAGCCTGAACTGTGCAAGAGTCAAATTACGCCGACGCCGATCTCAGCACCGACTTTCTCTTGGAGACGTACCGGCGCATGCTGCGCGTCCGGCGCTTTGACGAGACGGTCAAGAAGCTGGTCGCACGCGGGGAGCTACCGGGCGCCGCCCACACCAGCATCGGGCAGGAGGCGGAGGTGGTGGGTGCCTGCATGGCCCTCGAGGACAGCGACTACATGACCGGTAATCACCGCTCCCACGGCCATCCCATCGGCAAGGGGTCGCCCCTGCTCCCCCTCATGGCGGAGCTGCTCGGGAAGAGGACGGGGATCTGCAAGGGCAAGGGCGGCTCCATGCACCTGGCCGACTTCAGCCGGGGGAGCCTGGGGGAGTCGGGCATCGTGGGTTCGGCCATCCCCGTCGCGACCGGGGCCGCCCTCTCGGCCAAGGTCCTGGGCACGGGCCGGGTGGCGCTCTGCTTCTTCGGCGACGGCGCCGCCAACCAGGGCGTCCTCTACGAGTGCCTCAACCTGGCCGCGGTCTGGGATCTGCCCGCCGTCTACCTTTGCGAGAACAACCAGTACGCCTCCACCACCTCCCAGCGCGAGGTCATGAAAGAGCTGCGGATCGCCCGCCGGGGGACCGGCTTCGGGGTGCCCGGGGTGACCGTGGAGGACGGCCAGGACGTCTTCGCCGTGCACGCCGCGGTGTGGGCGGCGGCGGAGCGGGCTCGGGCGGGGAAGGGCCCCACCCTGGTCGAGGTGCTCACCTACCGGTACTCGGACCACTCCGAGGGCCTCCTGCACGCGGGCGTGTACAGAGACCCCGCCGAGCAGGAGGCGTGGATGGCCCGCGACCCCCTCCAGCTGCACGCGCGCCGGCTCCTCGAGATGGGCACGGGCGCCGACCGGCTGGAGGCGCTCGACGAGGAGGTGAGGGCCGAGGTGGAGGCCGCGCTGCGCTTCGCCCGCGAGAGCCCCTTCCCGGAGCCGGAGGAGGCCTTCCAGGACCTCTACTCCGAGCCCATCCCCTTGGCGCGCTGAGGGAGGAGGGCGATGGCGCTGCTCACCTATCTGGCCGCCATCGGGGCGGCCCAGCGCGAGGCCATGGCCGAGGACGCCCGCGTCGTGCTCCTGGGGGAGGACGTGCGCTCCAACCTCTTCGGCACCGCGCCCGGCTTCGTGGAGCTCTTCGGACCCGACCGCGTCCTCAACACGCCCATCTCGGAGGCGGCCTTCACCGGCATCGGGGTGGGCGCGGCCATGACCGGGCTGAGGCCCATCGTCGACCTTACCTACGCGACGTTCATGTACCTGGCCATGGACCAGCTCGTGAACCAGGCCGCCAAGAACCGCTACATGTTCGGCGGGCAGGCCGACATCCCCGTCGTCTACAGGGCGGGCATGTTCTACGGGGCCTCCACGGCAGCCCACCACTCGGACCGGCCCTACCCCATGTTCATGAACGTGCCCGGGCTCAAGATCGTCGCCCCCGCCAGCCCCTACGACGTCAAGGGGCTTCTCCGCACGGCGGTCAGGACCAACGACCCCGTGCTCGTCTTCGAAGACGCCACCTTGTGGATGCGCAAGGAAGAGCTCCCCGACGAGGAGTTCTCGGTCCCCCTCGGCAAGGCCCGGGTCGTCCGTGAGGGCGCCGACGTGACCGTGGTCGCCATCGCGGGGGCTGTCCCCCACGCCCGGGCCGCCGCCGAGGCCCTCGCCGAAGAGGGCCTTTCGGTGGAGGTCATCGACCCCCGCAGCCTGGTCCCTCTCGACGCCGACACCATCCTGGGCTCGGTCGCGAGGACGGGGCGCCTGGTCGTGGTCGACCCCGCCCACCGCACCTGCAGCGCCGCCAGCGAGATCGCGGCCCTGGTCGCCGAGGAGGGCTTCGAGAGCCTGCGCGCGCCCATCCGCAGGGTCACCACGGCGGGGGTTCCGATCCCCTTCAGCCCGCCCCTTGAGAAGCCCCTCTACCCCAACCGGGAGAAGATCGAAGCCGCCGTCCGCGCCACGCTGGGGGCGGGCGCGGCCCGCTAGACTTGCCCTCATGCTGAAGCGCGGGCGCTACGTCTCCGTGGCCCTCGACGACGTCACGCCCGCGCCCGTCAAGGCGGAAGAGGGCTGGCGGGGCATGGACATGCGCTTTCTGATCGGAAGCCAGCTCGGGGTCGAGAACGTGTGCGTCTTCCGCGCCGTCTTCGCCCCCGGCGCGGCCCACGAAAAGCACCTGCACCCGGACGCCGACGAGTTCTCTTTCGTGGTCAGGGGACGCGCCCTGCTGGGCGTCGACGACGAAGAGCAGGTCGTCAGCGCCGGCAACGCCCGCTTCATCCCGGCCGGGCGGGTGCACTGGCTGCGCCAGCTGGACGGCGAGGAGGTCGAGGTGGTGGGCGCCTACCTGGGGGTGGGCAGCCTGGAAGAGGCCGGCTACGAGTTCGTCGGCCACGTGGAGTGACGGCCCGCGGCTGAGCGCCGGGCCCGGCGCTCAGGAGGCGGCCACCGCCTTCGCGACGAGCTCGAAGGCGTCCACGGGCAGGCGCGTGAGC
>JBOHUY010000081.1:0-3670 GCA_050735015.1 Candidatus Dormibacterales bacterium
GAGCTTTGGCGGCGTCATCACCTTCTTGCCGGGTCTCCCGTCGCGCGAATCAGGCGCCGACCGCTACCTCGACGTATTCGATGTGATTTTTGCCGAGGGGGCGCGCAGATCCTTCGAGTGCGAAGGCGATGGCCTGGGCTGCCGCCCGCCGAGCGCCGTCTAATGTTGCTTGGCCGCCTCCGGTGATCCGAGGCTCCTCGACGTGAAAGTGCCACGTCCGCAGGTTCTCGTCGAAGTACAGCTCCACCGGTACGCGAACCCTCACGGCCACGAGTGGATGCTACAGCAGCGCCTTCAGTTCCTCCAGGCTGAGGTCGAAGTCCGCGGCGATCTGGCGAAGCTGGGCGGTCCTGTCTGACGATCTCAACGCCCTTCTCGGCCGGTCACGCCCCTCCGGACGCCCGGACGAACGTCGGGCTCTCGAGTCTCGGCTGCGTGTCGAGCTGCGCCCGGTCAGTCCCATTCAGATCAGCCTCTATCACCACACGTCCGAGGTTCGGCTCTGGTTTCGCATCGACAACCGGAGCGATGCTCAAGTCGAACTCGATCGTCTGCTCGTCGATGTTTGGTACCCGCAGCCGGTGGCTGAAGGCGCCGTACTAGATCGGTATCTGGTAGGACCGAACGAGTCGATCGACACACCTAACTTCCACGCCTGGCTCGCACCCGACAAGGTCGACATCATGCGTCGAACGGCGGTCGACCCAGCTCAGCACGCGGAGCTTCAGATTTATCTTCGCGCGTACTTCAACACCGACCTCGGTACGACCTCGGTACAGGGGCGGATCACCCGGCAGAAGGGCGAGTTTCCGGTCCAACTTCCTCCAGCCACGGACGCAGAGACTGGCTGAACGCCTGTTCGTCTTTCAGCGCCCAGGGTTAGCATGGCCGAACTGCCGCCCTCCGCTAGCTGGACAAAGCCGGCTCACCCCGGCAAGTGGTCATGCGCGAAAGCCTCCCCGCCGGGATCGTCTCCTCGGTCAGATCGACCGGGCTCGACGAGAGAGCTTCTTACCTCGGCGCTGGTGTCGTCGTCCTGACGGCTGGCTTCATCGCGGGAGGAACTGGCAGATCGACGCCCCCGATAGGGCGGCTCCTCAGACAAGCCTGAGACCGCCCCGTGCGGCGACCCCGGGGTCGGGCGGCGGCTCGAGGCGGTCCGCGGCCGCGCGCAGGGCGCTCGCCAGGGGTCCTGCCAGCCTGCCCTTCCTCGTCCCGCTCCCCGAGCCGAGCCGCGCCGAGGCCTCCGCCCGCCGCGCGGTCGTCTCTGCCCGCTGGGCCACCATCTGCTCCAGCTCCAGGTAGGTCATGGCGATACTCTAGCCTAACAACGATATCGTTGTCAAGCTATATCGCCAATCGTTAGCTATTATAGTTCAAGAGCGATGCCCGTCCTTGAGGAGGCGGAGCCCCAGAGGGCGCCAGTCCTCATCGAGCCCTCGGCCCCCGCCGAGCTCTTCTGGGTCCTGCGCGCCATCGCGGACGCGGACGCGGAGAGGCTCCCTGCGGCGGGCGGGGGCGACGCCCGGCTGCGCCGGCTGCGCGGCCAGGTGCGCCGGCTCTGGGAGGACGACGGGCGGGACTTCAGCGAGGCCATCATCCTGGCCCAGCTGACCGGGCACCTGTTCGACCCCTCACCGGACGCCTTTTTGGCCCGGGTGGCGGCGCCCGTCGCGGTGGACGAGGAGGAGCTCGCGCTGCGCTCGGAGACCGGGGAGGACAGGGCGCGGCTGCTCGGGCGGCTGCGCCGGCTGGAGGGCGACAGGCGTGCCCGCGCCCACTACGCGCGCGTCCTCGTGGAGGCCTGGGAGCTGGCGCGGGCGGATTGGGAGGGGGGCGGCCTGGCCGAGGTCATGGCCGCCTGCCAGGCGCGGCGGGAGCGGGTCGCCCGCGGGGTGGCGGTCCGCGAGCTGGTCGACCTCAAGCCGGGCCACGGCGGCATGTTCCTGCGCCAGCAGGAGGAGGCGGCCGAGCGGGGCGAGCTGGGCATCGCGCCCGTCCGCCTGGCGCCCGCCTCCCTTTTCCTGGACCTGCCCGGCCTCTACTTCACGGGCGTGCCCACCCGCGCCGACGGCCTCGCGGCCGCCATCCGGGCCCGGTCGGTGCCGATGGCGCGCCGCCTCAAGGTCCTGGCCGACCCCACGCGGCTGGCCGTCCTCCACTTCCTGGCCCACGACCCCTCCACAATCAGCGAGACCGCCCGCGCCTTCGGGCTGGCCCAGCCCACCGTCAGCGCGCACTTCCGGCTTCTGCGCGAGGCGGGGCTGGTCGTGCCCGCCCGCCGCGAGGGAAAGACCGCCTTCGAGGTCGACCGCGAGCGGGTGGAGGCGCTGCTCCGCGACGCCTCGCGAGACCTCCTGCCGGAGACCTGAGCCCGCCGCCGGCGGGCGGCAGTCATTGCCGAACGAGATCAGCACTCCCCGACTCCGGCTCCGCCTGGTCTCCCCCGAGGAGGCCGCCGACCTGCTCCTGGGGCGCCAGGACCCGGAGCTTCCGTGGGCGGAGGGCTACCCGCTGGAGGGCACCCGCGACGCCGCCCGCGGCCTCATCTTCGCCGCGGGGGCGGGGGAGCCCGGCGGCTTCGGCATGTACCAGGTCATCCGGCTCGAGGACGGCCACGTGGTCGGCGACATCGGCTTCCACGGGCCCCCGGCACGGGACGGCTCGGTGACCGTGGGGTACGGCATCGCCGCCTCCGCCCGCAGGCAGGGCTACGCCACCGAGGCCCTGCGGGCGATCATCGACTGGGCTCTCGTCCAGGCGGGCGTGTTCCGCGTCAAGGCGGACACCACGCACGAGAACCTGGCCTCCCGGCGCGTCCTGGAGGGGGCGGGCATGGTCCTGGTAGGGCGCGACCGGCGGCTGCGCTACTACGCCATACCCTGAGCGGCCGGGGGCCTCGCCAGGTACCCTCTTCGCCGGTGCGCAGAGAGCTGCGCGACGGCGCCGCCCGGTACGTGCGAGAGGAGCCCTCGGGCCCGGTCGACCTGCGCCGGGCCGGGCCGCCGAGGCGGGAGCGTGGACCAAATGGGCCCGGGAGCCTGGCCACGACTCCTACTGGCGGTTCGGGCGGGAGGCGTTCTTCGCGCTCCTCCCCCCGCCCGGGCGGCTCACGCTCGACCTCGGCTGGGTGGAGGGCAGGGTCTCCCGCGACCTCGTCGCCCGGGGGCACCGGGTGGTGGGCGTGGACGCCTCCCGGGGCGCGGTCGAAGCGGCGGCGCGGGCCGCCCCCCGGACCCCGGCCCTGGTCGCGGACGCGGCCGCCTTGCCCCTGACGGACGGACGCGCCGACCTCGTCGTCGCCTACATGGTCCTCCAGGACCTGGACGATATGGAGGGGGCGGTCGAAGAGGCCGCCCGCGCGCTGGCGCCGGGGGGCGCCCTGGTCCTCGCCGTCGTACACCCCCTCAACTCCGCAGGCGGCTTCACCGGCCTCGAGCCGGATGCCCCCTTTGTGATCGAGGGCTCTTACCTGGAGCGACGCCCCTACGTCGACCGTATCGAGCGTGACGGGCTGGGCGTGAGCTTCCACAGCCGGCATCACCCCCTCCATGAATACCTGGGCGCTCTCGAGCACAACGGCTTCCTGGTGGAGGCCCTGCGGGAGGTGGGGGAGCCAGCCGAAGCTGGGCCGCGCAGGAGGATTCGATGGCAGAGGGTGCCCCTCTTC
>JBOHUY010000082.1:0-2084 GCA_050735015.1 Candidatus Dormibacterales bacterium
GTCGACGGCCGTCACGATGGCGGCGCGGCGCGACCACTCCGCCTCGTTCCAGCCGTCGTAGAGCCGGATGGAGTCGGTCGTGGAGGCGAATTGGGGGGCGACCGCGCTGCTGTCGATGAGCGCGTCCGGGCGGACGTCGTGGGCCGCGGTGTGGAGGACGTCCATGTAGTGGAAGAGGGCGGCGGCGCCCCATCCGAGCGCGGGGTTCACGGCCGTGGGAGAGAGGTCGTAGCCCCAGTCGAGCTTGAGCCCGTCGACGCCCAGGTCACCGTTCCCGGTGCCGAGTAGCCGGGTCACCAGGGCCCTGGTGTCCGCCTCGAAGCCGGGCGCGGTCGGATCCACGTAGTAGCGGGCGGGTAGGGCGGCCAGCTGCGCATGCCCCGGCGGTGACTGGAAGGGGTACCGGATCCACATCGGCCACCAGACGAGAACTCTTATGCCCTCCGAATGGAGCTCGTCCACGAGCCCGCGCATGCCCGCCCAGCCTCCGAAGCGCACGGGATCGGGCGTGGGGTCGCCGATCGCGCGCTGCCAGCGCGAGTCGATGACGAGGGTGAACCGCGACACCCCGAACCGCGCGCGCCACTGGTTCGCGAAGCGCAGCACCCACGCCGCCGTGAACCCGGCGCTGCCGCGGGCGACGCCCTCGGCGTGCTGCTCACCCCAGGTGTCGACCATGGGCTCCTGCCACCAGAGCGGGCGGCGGGTCGCGTCCACGGGGGGCGCGGCGCCCATGCCGGCCAGGGCCGTGTAATAGGCGCGAAGCCCCTGGAAGGGATCCGTCCCGAAGGTGGCCACGAAGGTCGGGAAGGCGACCGTGGACCCGAAGCGGCCCCCGCCTCCGCCGTTGGGGACCGAGCGCATGAGGCCCAGGCGGTAGTCGATCGCGATGCCGCACTCGGGGTTGAGCCGCATGCTGGTGGCGTCGGGGACCTGGACCAGTCCCAGGCCCATCCACCCCGCCGGGCCGCGGAACTGGATCTGGAACGGCGGCGGGGCGAAGGGACGGCGGCCGCTGGCCATGACCGAGGGACCCGCGGGGTCGAGCGCGCCCACCGGGTCGGGCACGAAGACGGTCCCCGCCCCGCCCGCCTCCAGCCCCCGGACGCCGTCGCAGAAGAAGACGGCCGGCCGCGATGGAGGCGTGGAGGAGACGGCGGCGTCGAACTGGACGGTGAAGCTGGCGGGTCCGGGGTCGAGCGCGGCGCGCTCCAGGATGGCCCCGGAGGCGGAGATGAGGGTCGCCACGAGGTCGCCGTTCTGGAGCTTGAGGGCGCGGTGGCTTCGGGGCGGTGCCCGTCTGGTGCCCGGGAGCATGAGGAGCGGGAAGCTCGCGTACTCCACCTCGCGCGAGTCCTCGACCGTCACCACCGTGCTGAGGGGGTTGGCCTCCAGCCGGTAGGAGCGCTCCTGGAGCGTGATGCTGGGACCGGCCGCGGCCAGGACGCCGTCGTCATCCCCCGCCCCCGACGGCGGGGCGGGGGGCGTGCCGCCGCCCGGGATGGCGGCCAGGAAGACGGCCACGGCGGTGAGGGTGAGCAGCGCTCCGAGACGGTGCCGTGAGAAGGCGGCGGCGGGGCGGGCCAGGTCCTGATTCTTCATCTGCGCTCTTTTCGACTCAATCGGCATCCTGGCGGCGGGGGCGGGGCCCCTGCTCTATCAACGTATAACGCGGCGAGAGCTGGTCAGGTCACCTCCTCACGTACACGAGGTCTCGGAAGGTGACGAAAGCCAGCCGGTAGCGGGACCTCAGCAGAGGTTCGATGTCTGGCCAGGTGCGGACGTCGTCCGTCTCTGCGACGATCACGAGAGGATCGAGGGCGGCCACCCGGGCCGCCACGGCCCCCCCCGAGCCCATCAGGACGACGTCGTTGTAGATGGGCGCGGTCGGCAGCTGGAGGGGGAGGTCGCCGAGCAGGTACGGCCAGGCGTCCGACGACCAGACCACGGCCCGGGCGCCGGCGTACCCGTGGGCGCGGATCCACCTCGCCGCGGCCGTGTCGGAGGGAGCGCGGGCGTCCAGGATGAGCTCCCAGCGGGGCAGGCTCCCGCTCGCGACGGCCGCCGGCCAGTGGACGTAGGCG
>JBOHUY010000083.1:0-1768 GCA_050735015.1 Candidatus Dormibacterales bacterium
CCTCTCTTCTTCGTCCACAACCCTGCTCGCCGGGTGAGCGATCCCCGTGCGCCGGTCCAAACGAAGGGTCGCCCTCCATGCATCTGCACGTGGTGGGCCCAGGGGGCGCTGCACGACACTTCGGGCATGGCTCAAGAGCCCGCCGGACGGATCTCCCTGACGCTGGCCCAGCTGGCCGCCGCCCTGGCCTCGGTCGAGTGCGGGCACCTGGCGGCCGTGGTCGAGATCGACCTCGCCGGGGGGCGCTCACGCTACGGCTGCCCGACCTGCAGGCGGGAGGCCGACTGGGAGGACCTTCCGCCGCTCTCCCCAGCCGGCGGCGGCAACATGCTGCTGCGGGCCGTGCGGGGCGAGGCCCCGGGTACCGGCGCGGCGGGCCGCGCGGACGCCCCCTCCGATCCCGACGAGCGGACGACCTCCTCCCTCCTCGTCCCCGCCGGCGCGCGCTGACGGTGGCGGTCGTGAAGAGGGAGACAGACCCCTCCGGGCCCGACTTGCTGCTTCCCCCGCCCGCCGACGTGAGGGGCGCCGTCGTGCTCTTGGTGGACGACGAGCGGGCCTGGCGCAAGGCCGTCGGGCTGGACCTCGCCATGCTCGGATACCGCCCCCTCCTGGCCGAGGACGCCGCCGAAGCCCTGGAGCTGGCCGCTCAGGAGACCCCGGAGGCGGCCATCGTCGACATCATGCTGCCCGAGCCCATGCACGGCTGGGAGCTCGGCTTGGAGCTTCGCCGCCGGGGCCTGGCCACCGCCCTCATCTTCTACTCGGCGTACCTGGTCTTCGACGCGCTGCCGCCCATCTCGAACGTGATCGGCTACGTGCCCAAGGGCAGCGCCAGAGCGCAGCTCTACGGGCTCATCCCGAGCGCGGTCAGGATGACCAGGGGCGGGCTCGGAGAGGACGCCGGCTGAGACCGCCCTGCCGGCCGCCCGACGCGGTCGGTGGGTCGGGGGGGCAAAGGAGCCGCCGAGGGCGAGGGCCGAATGGCTGCCCGTCCACTCAGCTGCTGCAAGGCGCCCGTCAGGCGACTCCACCGCCGACGGTAGCCCCACCCGCCTCCTCGCCGCACGGTGCATTTGCAGGGGGCGAAATCAGGCCATCTGGAGGGCGTGCGGCATCCTCCCGGATGGTTGACTGGGGACTAGAAAACAACGTCCCCCTGCGTGAGGCCGGGATCGCCCCCCGGCCTCTTCTTTTTCCCGGGGACACCGCCCAGGTCCTAGGTGTAATCCCGAGACACGTTGTTGACAGCTGAGAGGGCCGCGGGGGGCTCGGTTACGAGTACGTCCACGTCGCGGTGGACGACTGCTCCAGAGTCGCTTACGCCGAGATCCACGAAGACGAAAGGGGTAGCACCGCAGCTCGCTTCCTGCTCAGCGTCGGCGGTTTCTTCGCAGCCCAGGGCGTTCGGATCGAACGCGTGATGACCGATGGCGGCTTCTGCTACACGCACGCAGGGCAGTTCCACGACGCCTTGGAGATGCTCGGGGCCCGGCACAAGAAGACGCGCCGCTTCCGGCCCCAGACCAAAGGCAAGGCCGAGGCTTTCATCAAGACGCTCCTCCGGGAATGGGCGTACCGCCGGCTCTACACCAGCACTGAGGAACGGAGCCCTGCCCTCCACCCCTGGCTCGCTGAGTAAAACCACACCCGCCCCCATTCAGAGCTCCTGAACCTCCCGCCTTGGACCGCTCTTGTCAACAAGGTCCATGCGGGACTACACCTAGGCCGCGCTGCTGCGGGCGAGGGCCGACGCGCCGCTCAGCGC
>JBOHUY010000084.1:0-2832 GCA_050735015.1 Candidatus Dormibacterales bacterium
GGGCGAGGGGGCCCGGGCGCCGGGGCCGGCGGGGCCGCAGGCGGCGCCCGCCAGGAGGGCGGCCGCGATCGCCAGCGCGGGCGTGTGGAAGCGGTGCTTTCGTATGACCAACCTTGCTGGATCCTCACATGTGCCGCCCCGCCCTCCAGGGAGGCCCGGGGCGCCGGCCGGGGCCCACGGGGCCGCGGCTTTCAGGCGGGATCGCCGACCAGGGCGGGGTCGAGCGGAAAGACCTGGGCAGGATAGCAGGCCACGCCCGCCGTCCCGGGACCGGCGTGGGCGCCGATGACGGGCCCCAAAGGCTGCACCAGGACGGCTCCGGCGGTGGGCTCGAGGGCGGCGGCGATCCGCCTGCCCACCGCCTCGCAGGCGGCGTGGCCGACGATCGCCCGCAGTCCCTGCCCGGTGTCGACCTCCAGGGCCAGCTCGATGATGCGGGCGACCGCGCGCTCCGAGGTCCGCACCCGCTCCAGGGGGGCGACCTCGCCCTCCTGGAGGGTCAGGACGGGGCGGATCTGGAGGACCGAGCCGACGAGCGCGCCGGCGCGGCCGATGCGGCCCCCCCGGCGCAGGTACTCGAGCGAGCCCACGGCGAAGACGGTGCGCCGGGCCGCACCCACCGCCGCCGCCACCTCCAGGACCTCGTCTACGCCGCCCCCCGCGCTGGCCACCTGCGCGGCCGCCAGGACAGCGATCCCGAGTGCCATGGAGGCGGCCCCGGAGTCGACCACCCGGACGCGGCCGCCGCCCACCTCGCCCGCGGCCTGCTCGGCCGAGGCGAGCGTGCCGCTGAGCCGGCTCGAGATGTGGATCGAGACCACCGACTCGTGCTCGGCCAGCAGGCGCTCGTAGACCTCGACGAACCTCTGCGGCGAGGGCTGTGACGTGGTCGGGGTCCCATGGCTGCGCTCGAGGAGCCCGTAGAACTCGTCCGCGCCGATCTCGACCCCGTCCAGATAGCTCTTGCCGTCCAGCGTGAGGGTGAGGGGCACGACCGAGACGCCAGCCCGCCCGGCGATGCCGGGGGGCACGTCCGCCGTGGAGTCCGTGACCAGCGCCACCCGGCGCCCGCCCATGCCGGTGCTCCCGGCGCTGTCAGCTGACCGACTTGCCGCCGGAGCCCGGCTCGTCGGGCAGCTCGGGCAGGTCGAGGCTGTTCACGAAGTCGCGGAAGACCGTCAGCCGGTCCTCGTCGGCGGAGCTCTCATCCTCGTCCTTCTCGGGAGTCACGCCCGCCCGCTCGAAGACGTCGGCGGAGACGAAGATGGGGCACTCGAGGCGCACCGCCAGCGCGATGGCGTCGCTGGGGCGCGCGTCCACGTCGAGGTCCCGGCCCTCCTGGTTGAGGAAGAGGCGCGCGTAGAAGACCTCGTTGCTGAGAGAGGTGATGACGATCCGGGAGACCTTGATCTTGAGCTCGCCGAAGGTCGTGGCCACGAGGTCGTGGGTGATGGGCCGCTCGGGGGTCAGGCCCGTGATCCGGAGCGCGATGGCGTTGGCCTCGAATACGCCGATCCAGATGGGCAGGTAGCGGTCGGCCTCCTTCTCTTTGAGGATGACCACGTGCTGACTGCTGGGGACGTGCACGCGGATGCTGTCCACCGAGACCTCGACGAGGTCGTCGTCACCCATGCCCGTCGGACGCTTCCCAGGCCACGACTGAGCCATTCTACCCCCGGCCCCGAGGGCCCCCGGCGGGGGCGGGGCCCTTCCCCGCGCCCCTAGAATCTGCCAGTGGCAAGGGCCGGCAGGCGCGGCAGGCTGGTCCTGCTGGACGCCCACAGCCTCATCTACAGGGCCTTCTTCGCGCTCCCTCCCATGAGCACCAGGGGGGGCGAGGTGACGAACGCGGTCTACGGCTTCACGTCCATGCTGGCCATCGTCCTCGCCCCCCGCCCCGAGTTCGCGGCGGCCGCCTTCGACCTGGGCGGCCCCACCTTCCGCTCGGAGGAGTACGCGGAGTACAAGCAGGGCCGGCGGCCCATGCCAGACGACCTCAGGCCCCAGATCCAGCGCGTGCGCGAGGTCCTGGAGGCGCTCACCATCCCCATCTACACCGCCCCGGGCTTCGAAGCCGACGACATCATCGGCAGCCTGGCCCTGCACGCGGAGAAGGCGGGCATGGCCGTCACCATCGTGAGCGGGGACCTCGACTGCCTCCAGCTGGTGAGCCCCTCCATCGAGGCCCTCGTGCCCCGGCGCGGCATCACCGACACCTTCGTCTACTCGCCCGACCAGGTCCGGCAGCGCTACGGGCTCGAGCCCCACCAGCTCATCGACTACAAGGCGCTGAGGGGGGACACCTCCGACAACGTCCCCGGCGTGCCCGGCGTGGGGGAGAAGACGGCCGCCCGGCTCATCCACGACTTCGGGTCCGTCGAGGACCTGCTGGAAAGGGTCTCGGAGCTCCCTCCCGGGCGCGTCAGGTCAGCCATCGAGGAGCGCGCCGAGGGCATCCGCCTGGCCAAGCGGATGGTCACCATCAGGCGCGACCTCGAGGTCCGGCTCGAGCCCGAGAAGATGAGGTGGACGCGGTACGACGCCGACCGCATCCGGCGCCTCTTCGACGAGCTCGAGTTCAGGCAGCTCGCGGACCGGCTGCCGGCCCCCGACCAGGCCCCCCTGCAGCCCCTGCTGGCGCTGGAGCCGGTGGCGGCGGGAGAGGGCCCCGAGGTGGTCACCGACCCGGGCCGGTTGGCGGAGATCCTGGGCGGCCTCGCCGAGGGCGAGGAGGTCGCCCTCTTCGGGCTCTGGGACGGGAGCGCCCGCCACCCCCGGCCGGCCGGGCTCGCCCTGGCGGGCGCGGCCGGGCCCGTGTACGTGCCCATGGCG
>JBOHUY010000085.1:0-10674 GCA_050735015.1 Candidatus Dormibacterales bacterium
TCGCATCCTGGGGCTGGAGTCGGTCCCAAGGGTTGGGCTGTTCGCCCATTAAAGCGGTACGCGAGCTGGGTTTAGAACGTCGTGAGACAGTTCGGTCCCTATCCGCCGTGGGCGCAGGAGACTTGAGGAGAGTTGACCCTAGTACGAGAGGACCGGGTTGAACGGACCGCTAGTGTACCGGTTGTCACGCCAGTGGCAGCGCCGGGTAGCCATGTCCGGAAGGGATAACCGCTGAAAGCATCTAAGCGGGAAGCCCACTCCAAGATGAGGTCTCCCACCGGGTAACCTGGTAAGACCCCTGGTAGACCACCAGGTTGATAGGCCGCAGGTGTAAGAGGAGCGATCCTTTGAGCTGAGCGGTACTAATCGGTCGAGGGCTTGCCTGCTCATACCATCACCCCTCAACGGTCGAGCGCCGAGGGGGAAGGGCCGGCCGCGATATGGCCGATGAGAGCTGGGAACGACAGAGGCCAGGCCTTGGCGCCCGCGCGACACGCGATGCGGGACCCTTCCATTCGCCGTTCGGTTGTCCGGGCCGGGAGCCGTCGGGCTCCCTGCTAACCTTGAGCACCGCCGCTCGATGCTCATCCTCATGCGTCACGACGCCTCCGGGGACCAGATCCGCGCCGTCGTGGACCGAGTCCGCCAGCACGGGTTCGAGGCCGTCGAGCTGCCGGGCGCGGACCGGGTCGCGATCGGGGTCCTGGGCTCCAACCCGGCCGCCGCCATACGCGACGCCGTCGTCAACCTGCCCGGAGTCCAGGACGCGGTCCCCGTCAGCAAGCCCTTCAAGCTGGTGGGCAGGGAGTGGAAGCCCGAGCCCAGCGTCGTCTGGGTGGGGCCGCGCAAGAGCTCCGATCCCGCGGCGCTCGCCTTCGGGGGCCCCCGCTTCCTGGTCATCGCGGGTCCCTGCGCGGTCGAGTCCGAGGAGCAGATCCTGGCGGCCGCGAGGGCCGTGAAGGCGGGCGGTGGCCATCTCCTCCGGGGCGGCGCGTATAAGCCCCGGACGAGTCCCTACAGCTTTAGGGGCATGGGCGAAGAGGCGCTGCGGCTGCTCTCAGAGGCCCGGCAGGAGACCGGCCTCCCGGTCGTGACCGAGGTCCTCAACGTCCAGGACGTCGAGACCGTGGCCCGCCACGCCGATGTCCTCCAGGTGGGCGCCCGCAACATGCAGAACTTCCCCCTCCTGGAGGAAGTCGGACGCTGCGGCAAGCCCGTCCTGCTGAAACGCGGTATGAGCGCGACCATCGAGGAGTGGCTGCTGAGTGCCGAGTACGTCCTCAACCAGGGCAACCATGACGTCATCCTCTGCGAGCGCGGGATCCGTACTTTCGAGACCTACACCCGCAACACCCTCGACCTGAGCGCCATCCCGGCCGTCAAAGAGCTCAGCCACCTGCCCGTCATCGCCGACCCCAGCCACGGTACCGGGCGGTGGAGCCTCATCAGCCCGATGGCCGCGGCCGCGCTCGCGGCGGGGGCGGACGGGCTGCTCGTCGAGGTCCATCCCGACCCCGCCCGCGCGCGGTCGGACGGGGCGCAGAGCCTGCGCCCTGAGCGGTTCGCGGAGATGGTCCGGCTCCTCGATCGGGCGGCGCCCGCGTTCGGCCGCTGTCTTTGAATTCGAACTGATCTTCACATTCCCGGAAATCTGGATATACTCATCCAACTCCCGGGGGCCCGCGAGCCCAAAAGCACGCCGGTACGCCATCCAGGGACGATCACGATCCTTTCAAGGAGGAACCGGTGAGCTTTGTCGACAAGACGCTGACCTGCCGCGACTGCGGCACGCCGTTCACGTTCAGCGCCGGCGAGCAGGAGTTCTACCAGTCCAAGGGCCTCCTCAACGAGCCCGCGCGTTGTCCGGAGTGCCGGACACTGCGCCGAGAGGGCCGCGGGGCGGTGCGCCCTCGGGTCATGCACACCGTCACCTGCGCTGTCTGCGGACAGGAGACAGAGGTCCCTTTCATCCCCACCCAGGGCCGGCCGGTCTACTGCCAGGACTGCTTCCAGCAGATTCGGACCCGGGCGTAGCCGAAAGGACCCCCGCCCGCGCCTTCCGGGGAGGGAGGCGCCGCTCGAGCGCGGCCTGATGGGCATGGACCTCTCCGCCCGGACCGATGCCAGGTGGATGGCGCGCGCGCTCGAGCTTGCGGCGCGGGCGGACCACCGGACGAGCCCCAATCCGATGGTGGGGGCGGTCGTGCTGGACGAGAGGGGCCGGGCCGCCGGGGAGGGGTTCCACCGGAGCCCGGGCCAGCCGCACGCGGAGGTGGAGGCACTCTCGGAGGCGGGCGAGCGGGCCCGGGGCGGGACTCTCTACGTGAACCTGGAGCCGTGCTCCCACGAGGGCCGGACGCCCCCCTGCGCCGACGCCGTCATCAAGGCCGGGGTGGCGCGCGTCGTCGCTGCCATGGCGGACCCCAACCCGGCCGTGGACGGGGCGGGTCTGGCGCGCCTGGCCGCGGCCGGTGTCGTCGTGGCCACGGGCGTCATGGAGGCCGAGGCACGGCGCCTGAACACCTTTTTCTGCCGCCATATCACCAGCGGCCGCCCCTTCGTCTCCGCCAAGTTCGCGATGAGCCTCGACGGCAAGATCGCCACCAGCACTGGCCAGTCGCGGTGGATCTCGGGCGAGGAGGCGCGCCGCACCGCGCACCGGCTGCGTCACGCCCATGACGCGGTCCTGGTCGGGGTCAACACCGTCATCGCGGACGACCCTCTCCTGACCGTCCGGGATCTCCCCCGGGGGGACCCCGCGGCCGCCCCGCCCGGCCCGCGGCAGCCCATGCGCGTAGTCGCCGATTCCGGGCTCCGGATCCCGCCCACCGCACGGCTTCTGGCAGGCGGGCCGGGCACGGGCAAGACCCTCGTCGCCACCACCACAGACGCCGACCCGGCACGGATCGAGGAGCTGCGGGCGGCGGGCGTGGAAGTGGAGGTGCTCCCCCTGGTGGGCCGCCCCGCCGGCGTCGCCCGCGGGCCCGGGTCCCGGCCCCGGGTGGACCTGCCCTCACTGCTCTCAGTGCTCGGCCGCCGCGGGATCCTGAGCCTGCTCGTCGAGGGGGGGGCCGAGATCTTGGGGGCGGTCTTCTCGCTGGACCTCGCCGACCGCGTCTACGCCTTCATAGCCCCCATGGTGATCGGGGGCGCATCCGCCCCGGGCCCGGTGGCCGGAGCTGGGTACTCCGAGCTCGCGCAGGCCCTGCGCCTGGCCGGAATGGATGTGTCCGCGGTGGGCGAGGATGTCCTCATCACGGCCGATGTTCACGGGCATAGTTAGCGCCGTCGGGGAGGTGGCCACGGTCGAGGCGGGACCGGCCTCGGCCCGCATCGCCATCGCCGAGGCCAAAACCGCGGCCCGGCTGCACGTCGGCGCGAGCGTGGCCCTCAACGGCTGCTGCCTGACCGTGACCTCGCTCGCGTCAGGTCTGATCCACGTCGAGGCCGTCCCCGAGACCATGGCGCGGACCACCCTCGGGGGCTTGGGCCCGGGGTCTCGGGTCAACCTGGAGCTGGCGGTGGAGGCGGGAGGCCGGCTCGACGGCCATCTCCTCCAGGGCCACGTGGACGGCGTGGCCAGCGTGGCCTCGGTGTCCGAGGTCGAACTCGGCCGTGAGATCTCCTTCCGGGCCCCCTCCCATCTCCTGCGCTACGTGGCCGAGAAGGGTTCTATTGGCCTCGACGGGGTCAGCCTCACCGTGGCCTGGCTCGACGCCGAGCGCGCGGCGTTCGGAATCGCGTTCATACCCCACACCCTGGCGGCGACCACGGCGGAGGGGTACCGCGCCGAGGACGTGGTCAACATGGAGGTGGACGTGATCGCCCGCTACGTGGAGCGCCTGTTGGGCGGCCGCGCCCAGGAGGGCGGGCGAGCGCAGGGATCCGGGATGCTATAAGGGCACATATGCCGCTGGCGACCATCCCCGAGGCTCTGGAGGACTTCCGGGAGGGAAGGTTCCTCATCATCGTCGACGACGAGGACCGCGAGAACGAGGGCGACCTTGCCGTCGCGGCCGAGAGGGTGACGCCCGAGCACATAAGCTTCATGGCGCACCACGGGGGTGGTCTCATCTGCACGCCGGTCGAGGCGCGGCGCCTCGATGAGCTCGGCATCGAGCCCATGGTCCGGGTCAACACGAGCCGCCTGGGGACGGCGTTCAGCGTCAGCATCGAGGCCAGGAACCTGGTCACGACAGGCATCTCCGCGCACGATCGGTGCTCCACCATCCGGCACGTCGTGGATCCCGCCGCCAAGCCGGCCGACTTCGCCAAGCCGGGCCACACCTTCCCGCTTCGGGCGGCCGAGGGAGGGGTGCTGGCCCGGGCCGGGCAGACCGAGGCGGCCGTGGATCTGGCCAGGCTGGCCGGCCTCTACCCGGCGGGGGTGATCTGCGAGATCATGAAGGCCGACGGGACCATGGCCCGGCTGCCGGACCTGGAAGCCTTTGCCGCCCAGCACGAGATCAGGATCGTGACCGTGCGCGACCTCATCGCCTACCGGCGCCGCAACGAGCGTCTGGTGGAGCTCAAGACGGTGGCGAACATCCCCGTCGACGACCATATGTGGCGCGCCCACGCCTATGAGGACGTGCTCACGCACGAGGTCCACCTGGCGATGGTCCTGGGGCAGATCGACCCAGAGCGTCCCGTCCTCCTCCGTGCGCACTCGAGGTGCCTCACGGGCGACGTCTTCGGAAGCCAGCGCTGCGACTGCCGCGCGCAGCTGGACGCGGCCATGGCCGCCATCGCCGATGAAGGCTCCGGCGTTGTCCTCTACATCAGCAACCACGAAGGTCGGGGGATCGGGCTGGTCGACAAGCTGCGCGCGTACAACCTGCAGGACGGCGGCCTGGACACGGTGGAGGCGAACGAGGCGCTCGACCAGCCCACGGACAGCCGGGACTACGGGATCGGCAACCAGATCCTCTACGACCTCGGCGTCCGCAAGATGAGGATCCTCACCAACAACCCGCGCAAGCTGATCGGCATCGAGGGGTATGGGCTGGAGGTGGTCGAGCAGGTGCCCATCCGCGTCCCCGCCAACCTCCACAACGAGCGCTACCTGCGCACCAAGAAGGAGAAGTTGGGTCATCTGCTCTGAGCGCCCCGCGGCCGGTCGCCGTGACGGGGAGGCGACGTCGCGCGGCGCCGTCTCTGCCGGCGTCCCCGCCGATCCGGAGATGGGCGGCGCGGTTGTCCCCGCCGCGGGCCGCTGAGGGGCCGGCGTGGGGAGGCGAGGCGGGGCGGCGTCCCTGGACGCGACCGGGCTCCGCATCGCGATCGTGGCGTCGCGGTACAACGAAGACGTCGTGGGGGCGCTCCTGGAGGGTGCGGCGGCGGCGCTCAAAGAACACGGGGTGGACGCCGGCGGGGTCCTGATCTCGTGGGTACCGGGGTCCTTCGAGATCCCCCTCGCCGCCCTGGCCCTGGCGGAGAGCGGACGGTTCGACGCCATCGTGGCGCTCGGCTGCGTCATCAGGGGCGAAACGGCCCACTTCGAGCATGTGGCCGGCGCTTGCGCCCAGGGCCTGGTCGAAGTCTGCCTCAAGACGGGGATCCCATGCGCCTTCGGGGTCCTCACCACCTACACGCGCGAGCAGGCGGAGCGCAGGGCTCGGGACTCGCCTCAGGGCGAGGGCAACAAGGGCCGGGAGGCGGCCGAGGCCGCCATCGAGATGGCTCGACTTCTGCCCGCCTTGCGCGCGCGATCCTGAAGCCCGCGCCCGGGCCGGGGCCAGCGCCCCCCCGGCCGGCGCCGTCACGCCGCCGGATCGTCGCGGGCCCTGCGTTCAGGGATGTGATGACGCGAGTCTGGCCGGCGTCGTCGTGAGCGACCACCGGTGACCACGCTCCAGGGTCAAAGCGGCCCGGTGGCCATGGCCATCGCTTGCTTCCTTCTCTTCATCGAGGAAGCGGGGGTGCCCCTTCCGATCGCCCCCGGGGAGGCCGTCCTGATCGGCGCCGGGCTCATCATCGCCAGCGGCCGGATGTCGCTGCTCGAGTTCCTGCCGGTCGCATGCGGCTCGGTGCTGCTGGGGGCCCTGGCCGGCTACGGGTGGGCGCATCACGTCGGCGTGCCCGTGCTCCGGCGCCTGGCCCAGAGGCTGCGCATGACCGTCCCCTTTGAGCGCGCCTCGGTCCGCCTCCGGGGGGCCGGACCTGTTCAGATCACCGTTTCGAGGCTGGTGCCGGGCCTCAGGATCTATACCAGCCTGCTGGCGGGGGCCGTGGGGGTGGAGCTGCGCTCGTTCATGCTCGGGGCGGCGCTGGCGGTGGTTCCGTGGGTCGTGTTCTTCACCTTCCTCGGGCTGGTCGTGGGAGTGCCCGCGGAGCATCTCTTCGGGCGTTTCCAGGCCTACGGGGTGAGGGCCGGGGTGGTGCTCGTGATGGGTGCGGTGGGCGTGCTGGCCATGCGCCATGTGCCCCCGGCCAGCCCGGCGGGAGGCCGCCGGCGCTCCGAAGGGACCTGGTGGCGGCTGCCCCTGGCCGTGGTCACGGACCTGATCACCGTCGCCTTCATGGTGGTGAGCCTCGACCTCGTGACGAACGCCGCCTTCAAGACCAAGGTGACCGGGTTCGTCGACACGACGGCCGCCTTCGGTACGTTCGCGCTTGTGTACCTGGTGGCCGTGCGCCGGAGCGTGGGCAGCACGGGGGGAGAGGCGCTGCTCGACGTCAGCTACTGGGCGGGACGGCGGTCTGAGGATGGGGAGGCGGCCTGACCCAGATCAAGACCCGCGGAACGCGCGGATGCTCGCCCCTGCCCCGACCAGCAAGACCCCGGCGGACTCCGAGGCCGTCACGAAGTGGACGACGCGGCCGAGGGGGAAGCGCCGGGACACCCGCCCGCTGCGGGGATCAAGGCCGAGCAGCTCCGCCGAGTCCCGGTCCACGGTCCAGACCAGCCCCCCGGCCACGATCGGGGGTTCGGCGTGGAACGGGGCCGAGCGCCAGGCGACCTGGAAGGAGGCGCTCCCGACGCGCACCGCCACCAGCCCGTCCAGGCAGGGCACGTACACGAGGCCGCCGGCATAGGCCGTCCCCCCGTAGGCGCTGTCGCACACGGTGCCGGAGAAGATCTGGCCTCCTACGCCTCCCATGTGCGCGGTCGAGATCAGGTAAGCGGTGCCGAGCTTGCCGGTCTGGAAGATGAGGCCCCCGGGCAGGAGCGTGGGCCCGACCGATCCGAGGTCGGCGTCCGCGCTGTCGCGGTAGGCCCAGTCGGGCGCGGCGAACCAGCCATCCAGCCTCAGCGCCTGCGAAAGCTGCAACACGCTGTCGCCGAAGTCGAACGGCCCGCCCGTGAAGCTGTTGCCGGTGGTGACGTAGAGCTGCCCGGCGGGCCCCAGGGAGGGGCCCGGGGGCGCCCAGAGGCCGGCCGCGCGCGCGCTCGGGACCCGGAATGACGAAAGGGGACCGCCCCCGCTTGCGCGCACCGCCACCAGCTCGCCGTGGTAGTTGCCGCAGTCGCCGTACTGGCCTCCAAAGGGGACGTAGACCAACCCCCCCGCGAGCGCCAGCGCCCCGCGCTGGTTGTGGACCCGCGGATCGGCTCCGGGGGCGTCGATCGCCCGGTGCCAGAGGACCGAGCCGTCGGACAGCGACATGGCGTACAGCTCGTGGTGGACGGGGGCCGCCATCGCGGCCACGTAAAGGATCTGGCGGGCGGGGTCCGCGACAGGCGTCCCCGTGATCCCGACAGGATCCACGTCGCCGCAGGGCAGGTGCGCGAGTGGGACCGGGGCGGCCAGGTGCACGTGCCAGACGACCCGTCCGGAATCGAGATCCAGGGCGTACACGGTGTCGTTCGCGGTGGCCGCTATGACCCGACCCCCGACCACGAGGGGCTCGGCGTAGAGGTCCCCGTCCAGCGCCGCGTGCCAGGCGGGCGCCACCGCCCGCCACGGGGGTCCCGGTGCCGCCCCGCTGCGCACAGGGTCTCTGTGGTAGGTCGGCCAGTCGTCCGCCGTGGGGGGAGTCACCGTGGGGGAGGGGAGACCCGAGCGTGGCGAGGAGGCGGGAGGGGTCGAGGCTCGGGGTGAAGGCCGCGCGGGGGTGGGAGCGCAGGAGGCGGAGAGTACGGCCACTCCGGCCAGCACAACGGCGGCGCCGCGCCGGGTGGCCCGGCTCAGAGCCCCCAGGTGAACCTCCGCTCCGGGATGAGCATGGCCCTCTCGTGCCCCACGATGCGGGCCCGTCCCTGGACGGCGATGCCCCGGCGGGGGCCGCCCGCGTCGATGACGAGAGCGGTCCTGGGCTCGAGGCCGAGGTTCCTCAGCTTGACGCCGTCGGCGTCGAACTCGAGCGACCCGTCGTCGCTGAGCTGGTACATGACCGGCATGACGTGCGGCCAGCCGCTCGGGCCGACCGTCGCCAGGCGTCCGAGCCGCTGTTCGCGCAGGAACTGGAGCTCGGCGGCCGACCACTGGAGGGGCATGGCCGCGAGTTTACCGCCGCCCGCGGGGGGGGGTCTGCCGGGCGCGTTCGGGCAATGGTGCCGGGGACGGTAGACTTCCGGAGATGCCAACCAGCCGGCCGGCGGAGGACCTCCGCGCGTCTGCACGCCCGTCCCCGACGGGGCGCCGCCGGTGATCGCGACCGCGGTCAGCCACTACCCCAAGGTGGGTGAAGGCCCTGGGGGGCAGGCTCTGCGGCAGGCCATCGCCCGCCTAGATCGGCGCGAGATCACGGAGTCGGAGCTGGCCGCGGTCGCCGACGCGGTGACCGAGGAGGTCATCCGCCAGCAGGAGAAGGCGGGCCTCGACCTCGTGACGGACGGCCAGGTGCGCTGGCAGGACCCCATCACCTACGTCTGCTCACGCCTGGAGGGGTTCGAGATCGGGGGCCTCCTGCGCTGGTTCGAGAGCAACACCTACTACCGCCAGCCGGCGGCGATCGGTCCCATCCGGTGGCGGGGCCCCATCCTCGTCGACGACCTGAGGTTCGCGCGGGCCCATGCGGACCGCCCCGTGAAGACGGTGGTGACCGGGCCCTACACGATCGCCACGCTGTCGGAACCAGCTGAGGGGAGCTCCTGGCAACAGCTCGCGCTGGAGGTGGCAAGAGCCCTCAACGAGGAGCTGAAGGCCCTGGCGGCCGAGTCGCCGCCCTGGATCCAGGTCGACGAGCCCGCCGTCACGGCCAACCCTTCGGTGGGTTACCCACGCGACTTCGCGCTCTTCGCCGAGGCCATGGCCGTCCTCACCGAAGGAGTCGCCGCGCCCCTCTCCCTGTACCTTTACCACGGGTCCGCGGGGGACGTTCCCGGACTGCACGAGACCCGGTTCGACCTGATCGGGCTGGACCTGGTGCAGGGCGCCGCCGGCTGGGCTCTCCTGGAGGACTGGCCGCGGGGCAAGGGCCTCGGACTCGGGATCGTGGACGCGCGCAACGTGAGGATGGAGGAGGCCGGAGGCCTGGCCGAGATGATCGCGCGGGGGGTCGCCGCCGTGGGCGAGGAGCGCCTCCACGTTCACCCCAGCTGCGGGCTCGAGTTCCTGCCCCGAGAGACCGCGTTCGAGAAGCTCAGCCGGATGGCGGAGGCGGTGCGGGCGGCGGAGGGCGCCGTGGTATGAGTTCGGACCTCGACGGCCTCCTGACGACCGGCGTGGGAAGTCTCCCCAAGCCCGCCTACCTGGTCCACGCACGATCTCGCCGGGCCCGCGGCGAGATCTCGCAGGAAGAGCTGGACGGGCTCAGCCGCCGGGCCGTGCACGAATGGATCAGGTTCCAGGAGGAGATCGGAATCGACGTCCTCGTGGACGGCGAGATGTACCGGGGGGACATGGTCGCGTACTTCGCAGAGAACCTCGAGGGGATGACCGTCTCCGGGCTGGTCCGCTCCTACGGCAACCGCTACTACAAAAAGCCGATCGCGGTGGGGCCCATCCGCCGGCCGGCGCCCATCACCTCCCGCTGGTGGGAGTTCGCCCAGAGCCTCACCGACAGGCCGGTCAAGGGCATCCTGACGGGTCCCTACACCATGGCGGACTGGTCCTTCGACGATCACTTCCAGAATCGCCGCGACCTCGTGCTGGCGTTCGCCGAGGTGGTCAGGCTGGAGGCTGTGGACCTGGAGCGGGCGGGCTGCAGGTACATCCAGGTCGACGAGCCCGCCGTCTCCACCAGGCTCGACGAGCTGGACCTCGCCATCGAGGCCATGGGCGTGGTGACGGCGGGTCTTCGTGCCCACACCATCTCGCACATGTGCTACGGGCGGTTCGAGGAGGTCTACCCCCGGCTGCTCGAAATCCCGGTCGACCAGCTCGACCTGGAGATGGCGAACGGAGGCTTCGAGCTGCTCCGCCTCTTCGATCTGGACCCCTTCACGAAGTCCATAGGCTTCGGCGTCGTCGACGTCCACAGCCACGAGATCGAGCCCGTCGCAGAGGTCAAGGAGAACATCAGGCGCGCCTTGCGGCACCTGCGGCCCGACCAGGTCTTCATCGACCCCGACTGCGGGCTCAAGACGCGCACCGTCGAGGAGGCGCAGGAGAAGATGCGCGTCCTCCAGCGCGCCCGGGACGAGGTGCGCGCCGAGCTGGCCGCCGCCCCCGCCGGCTGATCGTGCCGCCGCGGCAAGCCGGGCTCGGCTCGGGCGGGCTCTGAGGATCGCGCCCCGCCCGCGCCAGGCCCGTCCCGGGCGGGGCGGGACCGCGACCTGGGTGGCGC
>JBOHUY010000086.1:0-5467 GCA_050735015.1 Candidatus Dormibacterales bacterium
GCGGTCTTCAAGCACTCCGACGATTCTATGGGCGGGCGGGGGCACGCCCTCGAAGGCGGCGCCGGCCACCCCGGATCGGATTCAATTTCGGCGTGGACCGCCCCATCGTCGCCATCGTCGGGCGACCGAACGTCGGCAAGTCGACCCTCTTCAACCGCATGATCGGCTGGCGCAAGGCCCTCGTCGACTCGTTTGCGGGGCTGACCAGGGACCGCCTCTACGGGGTCGCCGAGTGGCGCGGGCGGGAGTTCACGGTCGTGGACACCGCCGGGCTGGACCTCGACAACCCGGAGCCCGAGTCGCGGGGCGCCGTCGAGGCCCAGACGCGCGTGGCCATCGAGGAGGCGCACGTGGTGGTCCTGCTCCTCAGCGTGCGGGACGGGCTCCTGCCCCTGGACAGGGACATCGCCGAGCTCCTGCGGCGGGCGGGGAGGCCGGTCGTGGTGGCCGCCAACAAGGCCGACACGCCGGGGCTGGAGCACTTCCTGCACGAGATCATGGGGCTGGGCTTCCCCGAGCCCGTCCCCATCTCCGCGCAGCACGGGATCGGGGTCGACGACCTGCTGGACAGAATCCTCGCCGCCGTCGGGGAATCCGCCCCCCCACAGGCCCCGGAGCCGGAGGCGGCGCGCATCGCCATCATGGGCCGGCCGAACGTGGGCAAGTCCTCCATCCTCAACGCGCTCCTGGGCGACGAGCGGGCGGTCGTGAGCGAGACGCCCGGGACGACGCGCGACCCCGTTGACACGGAGATCACCTTCGACGGCCTCCCCGTCGTCCTGGTGGACACCGCCGGCATCCGCCGACGGGCTGGGGCCCGCGAGCGGCTGGAGCGCTACAGCCTCTTGAGAGGTATCAGGGCCATGGAGCGCGCCGACGCCGTGCTGGTGGTGATCGACGCTTCCACGGGCGTGGTCACCCAGGACCAGCACGTGGCCGGGTATGCGCTGGAGGCGGGGAAAGGCCTTGTCTTCGTGGTCAACAAGATCGACCTGGTGGAGCCGGCCCGGCGCCGCGAGGAGGCCTGGAGAAGGGAGGTGGCGCCCTTTTTCCGCTTCGTGCCCCACGCGCCCATCGTCATCGCCTCCGCGAAGTCCGGCCAGGGGGTGCCGCGCATCCTTCCGACCGCCCTCGAGGTGGTGGGCCAGCGCGGGCTGAGGATGCCCACCGGGGAGCTCAACCGCGTGCTCCGGCAGGCCTTCGACGAGCGGCCTCCTCCGGGCTACAAAGGGCGCCGCCTCAGCTTCCGCTTCGCCACCCAGGCCGCCTCGGAGGCGCCCACCGTGGTCCTCTTCGTGAACGACGTCGGACTCCTGCACTTCTCCTACCGCCGCTACCTGGAGAACCGGATCCGGGAGCGGTT
Source organism: Candidatus Dormibacterales bacterium (assembly GCA_050735015.1). Taxonomy (GTDB): domain Bacteria; phylum Chloroflexota; class Dormibacteria; order Dormibacterales; family Dormibacteraceae; genus JBOHUX01. The sequence goes on from JBOHUY010000086.1 coordinate 1,364, forward strand.
CGGGTTTCAGGGGAGTCCGATCAAGCTCGTGCTGCGGGCGGCCAAGGAGCGCGATCGCCGTCCCTGACGGCGGTCGGGCCGGCCCCCCACGCGTTTACATTTTGTTGCCCGACCCCCGACACCCCCTTGACGGCCCCATGATCTCCTGATGCCATGATCACGTTGAGCGCCGAGGCGGACGTGGAGGGCGGTCGGTGAAGGGCCGGCGGGTCCTGGTCGTCGACGACGAGGACCACATCGTCGAGCTCGCGCGCCTATATCTGACCAGAGAGGGCTTCCAGGTCGACTCCGTCGGCGACGGGGCCCAGGCCCTGACCGTCTTCTCGCAGATGAAGCCGGACCTGGTCGTGCTGGACATCATGCTGCCGGGCGTTGACGGGCTCAGCATCTGTCGTGAGATCCGCAAGTCGAGCCAGGTTCCGATCATCATGCTGACCGCCCGCGACGAGATCACGGACAAGGTGGTGGGGTTGGAGGTGGGCGCGGACGACTACCTCACGAAGCCGTTCCACCCCCAGGAGCTGGTGGCGCGCGCCAAGGCGCTGCTCCGGCGCGCCAGCTCGGAGCCGGGCCAGCCGCCCGTGATCCGGGCGGGCACGATCGAGGTCGACCTGCTCCGCCACGAGGTGAGGGCCAAAGACGCCAAGGTGCAACTCCGGCCCAAGGAGTTCGATCTGCTGGCGCTCCTGGCCCGGAACCCCGGACGCGTCTTCCAGCGCGGCGAGCTCTTGGACCTGGTCTGGGGATACGACTTCCCCGGCTACACGAGGACGGTAGACGTCCACGTCCAGCAGCTGCGCGAGAAGCTGGGTGCGGCGGGGGTCACCGACCCTTCGGTACAGACCGTCTGGGGGGTCGGCTACAAGCTCGAGGCCGCCACCTGAAGCTCCGGACCCGGCTCATCCTCGTCGCGGCGGGGATCGTCGCCATAAGCCTCCTCCTCAGCGGCGCCATCACGTGGGCGCTGGTCCGCAACCTGGAGCAGGTCGATGCGCGGGCGAGGCTCGTCCAGGCCCTGCAGTCGGACTCCTCCGTGATCGCCTCCAGCTGCCCGCGGGCCGCCCCCAACCGGGTCGGGTGCGAGGTGGGGGCGCTGCCCATGCTCTTCCCGGCCGGTGGGGGAGACCGGGCCCTGGTCCTGGGGCCGGGGGGCGTCATCGTGGCCGACAGCTGGAAGCGCTCCACGGGGGAAGAGGTGAGGCTGGTCCGGACCGGCGAAGGCGCCGACTTCACACTGGACGGGACCCACTACCTCGGTATCTCCGTCCGCAACCGGCTGGTGCTGGCCGCGCCGGCCGGCGGAGCCGAGGTGGGGGCGGTGTCATCCCTGCTCTGGCGGCTGGTCGCCGCGGGCGCCGTGGCGCTCGTCTTCGCGGTGGCGGCGGCGCTCCTCGTGGGTGGGGCCATGACGCGGCGCCTCTCAGAGCTCTCCCGGGCGGCGGAGGACATCGGGCGCGGGAACTACTCCAGGCGCGTGGATGTCGGTGGGAGCGATGAGATCGGCGTCGTGGGGGGCGCGTTCAACCGCATGGCGGAGGCGGTGGAGCGGTCCCGCCAGCTCCAGCGCGAGTTCCTGGCCAACGCCTCCCACGAGCTCAAGACGCCGCTTACGAGCCTGATCGGCTTCAGCCAGGCCCTGGTCGACGGCAGCCTGCCCACCCGGGCCGAGCAGGCGCGCGCCGCCGCCATCGTGCACGAGGAGGCTGAGCGGGTCCTCCGCCTCTCCCAGGAGCTCTTGGACCTGGCCCGGGTGGAGTCCGGCCAGGTCTCCTACCGACTGCAGCCGGTCGACCTCTCGACGCTCCTGCGCGAGGAGGCCGAGCTGCTGCATCAGCGCGCGGCAGACCGGGGCTTGCTCTTCGACCTGGTCCTACCGCCCGTCCTCCCGCCCGTGCACGCGGACCCCGACCGGCTCCACCAGATCGTGGCCAACCTCCTCGACAACGCGGTCAAGTACGCCCCCCGCGGGTCGACGGTGCGCGTGGAGGCGGCCGCGGACGGGGAGGGCGTCGACGCCGCCGTGAGCAACCCCACGGGCACGCACCGGCCCGACCCCCAACGGATGTTCGACCGCTTCTACAGGGGGGACCCCTCGCGCTCCTCGGCGAACGCGGGCGTCGGTCTCGGCCTGGCCATCTGCCGGCAGCTGGCCGAGGGGCAGCGCGGCCGCCTCTGGGCCGAGCTCCAAGAGGGCGTCCTCAGCCTCAAGCTGAGCCTGCCGCGGGCGGCGGCGCATGGCTGAGGGGCTTGCGGCGGGCTCAGGGCGGCCCCGTCAGGCGGGCAGCACGAGGGCGACGGGGTTCTCCAGGAGGCGTTTGACCTCGGCCAGCAGGCGTGCCGCGTCGGCTCCGTAGAGGACCCGGTGGTCGGCAGAGATGGTCATGCGCATGACCTTGGCCGCTTCGATCCGTCCGTCGACCACCACGGGGGCGTCCTTGAGCGCACCCACGGCAAGTATCGCCGCCTCGGGCGGGTTGACGATGGCGCTGAACTCGTCGACCCCGAACATGCCCAGGTTGGAGACCGTGAAGGTACCGCCGGTGAGGTCGCCCTGCGAGAGCTTGCCGGCCCTCGCCCGCTCCACCAGCTCGCGGGACTCGATCGAGACCTGGACCAGGTCTTTGCCCCCGGCGTCCTTGAGGACGGGGACGACGAGGCCCTGTTCCAGCGCCACGGCGATGCCGATGTTCACGGATCGCTTGACCTCGAAGTGTCCATCCACCCACGACATGTTCGCGCTCGGAACCCGGGGCACGGCCATCGCCGACGCCCTCACCACCATGTCGGTGACCGTCAGCTGCTCGGCCCCGGGCAGTGTCTCCTTGAGCTGCCGCCTCATGCGGACGGCCTCGTCCATGCGGGCCTCGACCGTGACGTAGAAGTGGGGGACGGTGGTCTTGGAACCGGCCATCCGCCGGGCGATGGCGGCCTGCATGCGGGACGGCTGCTCCACCCGCACATCGGGACCGGACGTCGGAGCCGCGGCGGCCGCCCTGGCCGCCGGGGGCGCCGCCCGCCGGCCCTGTCCCGCCGCCAGCACGTCCTCCTTGACGATCCGGCCGCCCGGCCCTGTCCCGCGCAAAGAGGAGAGGTCGATCCCGTTCTCCTCGGCCAGGCGCCGGGCCAGGGGGGAGGCCTTGATCCGGCCCCCGTCCGATGCGGCGGCCTTGCCTTCCGAGCCTTCGGAGTCCCCGCGCGGAGCCTCCCGCGCACGCTCGGGCGCGGTCTCGGGCGGGGCCGCGGAAGCCTCATCGTGGGGCGTACCGTCGGCGGGCTCCGCGGGGGCCGACGCGGCGGCGCGCCCAGCGTCCTTTGGGGGCTCGGCTTCCTCGTCTGGCTCCGCTTTCTTCGCGGCCTCCCCGGCCGGCGCGTCGCCGGCTTCGGCGATCCGACCGATGAGGCCCCCCACCGGGACTGACTTGCCCTGCTCGACGACGATCTTGAGGACGCCGTCCGCCTCGGCCTCGATCTCGAAGCTGGCCTTGTCGGTCTCTATCTCAGCCAGGGCCTCGCCCCGGCGGACCTCATCGCCGTCTCGCTTTTTCCACTCCAGGACGGAGCCCTCCTCCATGGTGTCGGAGAGCTTGGGCATGTTCACGTCAGGCATCGGCGAGGGCGGCTCCCTCCTTGCCGACCGCGGTCAGCGCGAGGGCCACTATGTCCCGCTCCGAAGGGATGGCCGCGCGTTCCATCTCCCGGCTGTAGGGCATCGGAACCTCCGCGCCGCCCAGCCGCAGCACGGGCGCGTCCAGGTAGTCGAAGGCCCTTTGCTGGACGCCTGCCGCGATCTCCGCCGAGACCCCGTACGTCGGCCATCCCTCCTCGACCACGACGCAGCGTCCGGTCCTCTTGACGGAGGCAGTGATCGTCTCCCAGTCGACCGGGCGCACGCTTCGGAGGTCGATCACCTCGGCGTCCACGTCCTCCTCCTCGAGCGTCCGCGCGGCGGCCTGGGCCAGGATCGCGTGTCGGGACACGCCCACGATGGTGAGGTCTGCGCCCTGACGGCGGATCGCCGCCCGGCCCAGCGGCGTCGTGTAGTCCTCGTCGGGGACCTCGCCCCGCAGGTTGTAGAGGCTCATCGACTCCATGAACATGACCGGG
>JBOHUY010000087.1:0-8358 GCA_050735015.1 Candidatus Dormibacterales bacterium
GATCCAGGCCAAGCGCTACAAGCACACCGTCGGCGTGAGTGCCGTTCGCGATCTTTTCGGAACGGTGCTGAACGAAGGCGCTGCTAAAGGGATCTTGGTTTCGACCAGCGGCTACGGTAAGTCGTCGTACGAATTCGCTTCGAATAAGCCGTTGGAGCTGATCGCCGGCGGGCAATTGCTCTACCTACTCGAGCAGCACACTGGGATTCAAGCCAAGATCGACTTCCCGCAAGACTGGGTAGATCCGGTCATGGACACAGAGGAGATGGCCACTCCTCCTGTCGCGCTAGACAGCCAAGTTTCCGTTCGCGGGACCGAAGAAGAGTCTCTAGAATCCAGGTGAGGTCTACCTACGGATCTCACGGCCACTCTCGGCGGTACGTCCACCAGGTCGCCCCTAGATCCCCGCCCTCGCTAGCAGCTCTGTTCGCCTCGCCATGCCTGGGCAGCGGAGCGTATCTATATCCAAAGCCGGGGCGGCCTGCGATCTCCGGCGACGCCGGGCCGATCGTGCGAGTTCACGTCACAGGCGGGAAGAGCCGGGCGAGAACTCCGGGCCTGGGAGGGCGGCCGCTTCAGCAGGCCTCCACCCGGCGGGTGCGCCAGAGGAGAAGGGCGAGGACGTAGAGCGCGGCGATGACCGGCAGCAGGGCGCGGTAGCCCAGCACCAGCGAGCTGTATTCGAGGACCCCTCCCACCATGGCCCCCAGCAGGTTGGCCCCGAAGGCCACGTTGGAGGCGCCAACGTCCCGGAAGCGCTGGGCGAAGACAAGGTTGGCCATGAAGACGGGCACGAAAGCGATCGCGGCGGCGGCCGCGAACCGGGGCGCCGGCGCGAGTGTGAGCAGGGCCGAGGGAGGCACCAGCCAGGCCACGGCCAGGCCGACGAGGAGGACCAGGTAGAGGGCCTCGAAGCGGAGGGGCCGCATGCGCCGGGCGGCCTCGATGGCGGCCAGGACGGCGACCAGGATTCCCGCGAAGACGAGCGCGTTGACAAACCAGGTCGTACCGAAGAGGAGCGCGAACTGGACCACGTTCTTGGTCTCCAGGAGCATGAAGGCGGCGCCCATGCAGAAGAGGTCCGCGTAGCGGGCGGTCTGGCGAAGGGGCCCGGCGGCGAGTCTGACCAGGGCGAGGGCGGCGAGGACGATCAGGGCCAGGGTGAGAAGGTAGAAGCCGGGGATGCCGCGGTCGCGCAGGTAGACGAACGGGTAGTCGTCGGTGGCGGGGGCGGGCACGGCCCGCGGTCCCGGGTCCCACGTCTTGGGGCAGGAGATGGCGGCCGGGTCTGTGCTGACGCTGAGCAGCGCCAGCTTTCCCACCCGCCCCGTCGAGTCGAGGCAGGGCCGGTGCCCGTAGACCTGGGCCAGCGTCCCCGCCAGGCGGTCCACGAGCCACTGCTCCCGGTAGTAGTTGTACTCGCCGAAGACCCCCTCGGGGTTGAGGTGGGCGCGCGCCTCGCGCATGGCCTCGACGGTGAACAGGTAGCTCTCGAGCCGCAGCGAGGACTGACCTGAGACCAGCGTCAGCGAGTCCGGGAGGGCGAAGAGGATGAGGTCGTAGCGCCGCCTCGTGCTGTGCAGGAAGGCGCGGCCGTCGTTGATGTATGTGGTCACCCGGGGATCCTGGTAGGGGTGGTCGGGGTGCAGCTTCACGCCCAGCGCGTAGAGCAGGGGGTCGATCTCGACGGCGTCCACGTGCCGGGCTCCCTGGGAGAGCGCGATGGCGACGTCGGTGCCGGTCCCGGCGCCGATGATGAGGACGCTGCGGGGCGGGACGCGCGTGCGGCGGTAGGGCAGGAAGTAGAGGGGGACAGTACGCCGCCGGCTGGCGGCCGACTCGATGGTCTGGTGGGGGATGCCGTTGACCAGGACCGAGATGGAGCCGTTCGGGTAGGGCTTGAGGGTGACCCTGTAGTAGGGCGACCAGCCGTCGCCGGCGAAGAACGACTCCAGCCCCAGCATGAGCACCAGCGCGGCCAGCCCGGCGCCCTGGAACCACATGAGCGAGCGGACCTCCAGAAGGAGGACGGCGGCCGCCACCACCGCGCCCCAGGCCAGGGGCGGGGCGCCCGCGAAGGAGAGGAGCGAGAAGCCCGCGATGCCCGCGATGCTGCCCACGATGTCGAGCCGGTAGGCCTCCAGGGCGGGGAGCTCGATGAAGGTGCGGGCGGCGCCCTCCCCGATGGTGGCCATGACGGCCGCCACGGCCAGGAAGATGACCGGGAGGGTGACCCAGATGGGCAGGCCGCTGCGGCTCTGGTCGAGGGCTCCGAAGTAGATGAGGTCGGTGCCCGAGCGGTCGATCTGGACCGGGAAGGCGAGCACGAAGCCGACCAGGAGCGCGAGCGCCACGGGGGCGAGGGGGAACAGCGACCGCCGAGAGCGGGCGCGCAGGAAGCCGACGCCGATGCCCAGGAAGCTGGCCAGGAGCACGAAGTTGGAGAAGTAGGAGAGGTAGAGGACGTTGGCCCCCGTCCAGCGGATGAGGGCGAGCTCCACGAAGAGCATCAGAAAGCTCAGGAGGGCGAGGCGCGGGCGCGGCGGCAGGAGAGAGGGCGCGGCGCGCGAAGCCGGCGGACGGGCCAAGTCGGGCCCATGGTATCGAACCCTCCGGCGCGCCCCCGCCGGCGAGGCGCTCGCGCGGGCCCCCAACGCGTTACCGTGCGTGATCGGTGGAAGCTGGGCGGCGGCGCCCTTCCAAGGGCGCCTTGGCGTGACGGAGACGGCGGCCGCCGCGGGCCGGCTCCTGTCGCTGAGACGGCAGCTGAGCCTCAGCTCTCTTTGGTTCGCGCTCAACTTCCAGTCCGCCGCTCTGCTTCCCATCGTCATCCCGGCCCAGGTCCTGCTCCTGGTCACGCCGGGGCGGGTCGCCACCGTCCAGCAGGCGGCCCTCATCGGGTGGCTGTCCGCCATCTCCGGGGCCTCCGCACTGCTCGTGCCCCTCGTGGGGGCGCTCTCCGACAGGACGCGCTGGGAGTTGGGCCGGAGGCGCCCCTACATCGTGGTCGGCGCGGTCGTCATGCTGGCGGGCCTGGCGGGCGTGATACGGCCGGCCGGGGTGGGGGTGTTCCTGGCCGGTCTGGTCCTCGTGCAGGTCGGGGGCAACGTCTGCACGGCCGGCTACCAGGGTCTCATCCCCGACCGCGTGCCGCCCGCGCAGCGCGGCGCCGCCTCCGGGTTCATGGGCGCCATGACCCTGCTCGGGAGCGCCGCCAGCCTGGGCGTCGCGGCCCTCCTCCTGGGCTCGGCCTCAGGGGCCGCCAGCGTGGGCGCGGGCGCGGGGGCGTACTACCTGCTCACCGGCGGCGTCATCGCCGTGGGCGTGCTGGTGACGGTGGTCGGGGTCCCGGAGGCCGCCCCCCGCTCGGCCTGGGAGGTGGGGGTGCCCGGACGGCGGCGGGAAGCCTGGACCGGGCCCTGGAGGCACCGGGCCTTCCGCTGGATCTTCCTCTCGCGGGCCCTGGTCATGCTCGGGCTGGGCTTCTTCATGACCTTCGTCGAGTACTACTTCGCCACCGTGGCCGGCGTCACCAACTTCGTCCAGGCGACGGCCCTGCTCGCCCTTCTGGCCCTTCTCTCGGGCGTGGGCGGGGCGCTCCTCCTGGGCGTCGTCTCGGACCGCATCGGGAGGATCCCGATCGTTTTCACGGCCACCTCCTTCATGGCCGTGGCCGCCCTCGCCTTCGTCTTCGCGCCCAGCGGCCTCACGCTATGGCCGCTGGGAGTCCTGTTCGGGCTCGGGTACGGCGCCTACGTGAGCGTGGACTGGGCCCTCGCCATCGACTCTTTGCCCCGCCAGGCCGACGTGGGCAAGGACATGGGTGTCTGGAGCCTCTCCTCCAACTTGCCCGCCGTGGTGGCCCCGCTGGCGGGCAGCGCCGCCATCGCGATCGCGAGCCGTGCCGGGAGCCTCACGCTCGGCTACCGGGCCATCTTCGTCCTCGCCGGCGGCAGCCTGGCCGCGGGAGCCTTCGCCGTGCTCCGCGTGGGCACGGGCCCGGTCGCCGCCTCGGGCCCTGCATCGACTCCCGGGCGGGAGATGTCGAGCTGGGCCTGGGCGCTTTTGCGGCTGGGGTGGGCGGGAGGCGGCCGGGCGCTCGGCGTCCTCACCGTCTGGCTCTGGTGGGAGGCCATCTTCGCCGGCCGGCGGGGCATCCGACCGGTCCGGCCGGGGGGCGTGCTCCGCTACGACCTGGAACCACACCGCGGACCCGAGGTCCGCCTGGCCGACGGCACCGTCGTCTCGCCGGGAGACCTCCTGGTGGAGATCCACCTGGACAATCGGGTCTTCGCGCAAGCGCACGTCGGGCCCGGGGACGCGTGGGACATGCTGCGCCGCGTGGGGGAGGATCTCGACGCCATCGCAGCCCGCCTGGCCGACCCCTCCCTGGCCGACGTGCGCGCGGTGCACGGCGTGACGCTGCTCGCCCCCAGCGGGCGCCGCCTCGGATTCGAGGTCTGGCCTGTCGGCTCGAGCTGGCGGTGGCGCCTCACGCGCTTTTTCATGGTCGGGCTGGTGGCCCTCTACGACTCCGGCGGCTGGGACGCCGCCCGCGCCTACGCGAGGCGCTGGCCGGGCGAGATCTGGATGAGCCGCGCGAGGGCGCTTGAACGCGTCGGCCTACGCGGGAGCGCGGTCGCCTCGAGGGCGCCCTTAGGACCGAGGCTGATCTGACCCTTGTTATTACGCGCCCGACCCCGACCGAGCGCGTCGCCTTTGTCCTGCACGACAGGTTCGATTTTCCCTTCGACGGCATGGCGCGGGTGGTCGGCCGCTCGCCCGAGGCGACACGCCAGCTCGCGAGCCGGGCCCGACGGCGCGCCGAGGGCGCGCAGCCACCAACCGAGGCTGACATGGCCCGCCGGCCGTGGCCGCGTCGCCCAGCCGGTGCCGCGTCGCCCAGCCGGTGCTCATCGACGGCCAGCTGGGCCTCGTCTGGAGTCAGAACGGCGCGCCGCGCGTGGTCTGCCGCTTCGCGTTCGACAGTGACAGGATCAGGGGCATCGAGCTGCGCGCCGACCCCGAGCCATCGCCAGGATGACTCTCGGCTATAGGCGCAGCGACTCTAGTTCTCCCAGGCGACCTCGGCCGCCGCCACCTTCTCCTTGATGCCCTTGAGCGCGAAGTCGTGCACGATCCCGAGGGGTCTGCCGCTCGCCTCCAGCGCCTCGCGCGACACGACGATGCTATTCATGCGAAGCTCCGAGAAGCTCCATACCGAGGGTGGTTAGCGCATCAGTTCTTTGACCACGCCCAGCTCGTGCACGGCGTGCCAGCGCATCGCCGGGTGGGTCGAATTTGGCCCAGCACCACACAGCGGTCTTCACGCTCACCAGCGCCGAACAAGCGGACAGAGCTACCCGGTCGTACTGACCGGATACGCAACGACTGCATTGGTCCCACCAGGTGTGACTGGACATAAATTACGTTATGTCCAGTTATGGGGCGTCGGCCAGTCCAGGGCCGAAGCCGCCGACGCCGCCTGGCGTTCGGCGCAGGTGCCGGCTTTCATGCCGCCACCTCCTCGCCGGGCGCGATGCCGCCCCACCCAAAGACAAGAGGGGCTTGAGGATGGTGAGGCGACCCCCTCCTTCTCGGTGGCCGGGTTCCCGGAGCCTTCTGGGCCCTGGCCGCCAGGGAGCATCTCCCTCTTCTCTGGCTGACGACCCCGGCGCCCACCATGGCTGAGGGTCCACCGAAGGTGAAGGTGAACCTGACACGGCCGGCCCACCCGCCCATTTGCTAGCGTCGTCGTGAGTGTCAGGACCAGGTTCGTCGGGGGGATCGGCTCACAGCGTCGGCGGCATGGACGCCGCGGCCCTCGTCGTGGGCGGGGGCCCGGTGGGCGCGGCCCTGGGTCTGCTCATCCCGGGTGCCCTGGTGCTGGACCGCTCCGCCTTCCCGCGCGACAAGGCCTGCGGCGAGGGCCTAATGCCGGCCGGGGCGGCCGTCCTGCGGGCGGCGGGGGTGGACCTCGAGGCTGAGGGCTTCCCGGTCATCGAGGGCGTGCGCTACAGGACCGCCGCCGGCCTCACCGCGCGGGGTGCGTTCCGGGGCCGGCCGGGCTTCGGCGTGCGCAGGCTCCGCCTCGACGCGCTCCTGGCGGAGCGGGCGGGGGTGCGGACCGGCGTCCGCGTCACCTCCGTGCGGCCGCTCCCGGACAGGGTGGAGGCGGAGACCACGGCGGGCCGGCTGGTGGCGCCCTTCCTGGTGGCGGCGGATGGACTCGCCTCTCCGGTGGCGCACCTGCTGGGCTGGTGGCGCCCGCCCCGGGGCCTCCGCTACGCGGTGGTCGGGCACCTGGAGGCCCGGCCCCCCGGCCCGGACGTCGAGGTGACTCTGCTGGGGGACGTGGAGACCTACACGGCCCCGGTCGGCGAGCACGAGACACTGGTCGCCGTGCTGGGACCCCGGGGGGCCGTGCGGGCCGTGGGGCTGTCCGTGGAGGAGACCTGGCGGTCCTTCGTGGAACGGGCCCATGGCGCCCTCGCGAATGCCCCTTTGGCCGGCGGGCTGCGGGGCGCCGGCCCCTTCGGGACCAGGCCCTCCCGGGTCGCGGGCGGCCGCGTCTTCCTGGCCGGCGACGCCGCCGGGTTCGCGGATCCGCTCACGGGGGACGCCATCAGCGCCGGCCTCGAGCAGGCCCGGCTGCTGGCCGACCTCGTGGCCAGGAGGACCGAGATGGCCGAGGTCGAGAGCCGCTACAGACGCCGCCTGGCCGCCCAGTGGCGCCGCCGCGCGGTGGTGACGGCCTGCGCCCTCCTGCTCAGCCGCTCGGCCCGCCTGGGCCCGCGGGCGGTGGCCGGCATGGCCAGGCGGCCCCTGGCCCTCGAAAGGTTCATGGCCGTCAACGAGGGGAGCCGGCCCCTGGGCGCGCTAGGGCCCCGGGACTGGGCCGCCCTGGCTGGGTTCTGAAGGGCCGTGGCCAGGTTCCTGGGCTTCGGCACCGCCCTCCCCGAGCACGTCGTGACCCCGGAGGAGAGCCTGGCCGCCCTCGCCACGCTCTGGCCCCGCCTGGGCCGGGCCGCGCCCGAGCCCGTCACGCGCCACATCGCCCAGCCCCTGGAGGAGGTCTTGAGCCCCCGCTCTTTGGGCGAGCGCATGCGCGCTTACAAGGAGATCGCGCCCGGGCTGGCGCTCGAGGCCGCGCGCGAGGCCCTGGGCGCGGCCAAGGTCGACGCCGCCGACCTGGACCTCGTCATCTCGGTCTCCTGCACGGGCTACATGGTGCCCTCGCTGGACGTGCGCCTGGCCGCCGAGATGGGGATGCGGGCGGACATCCTGCGGCTCCCGCTGACCGAGCTCGGTTGCTCGGGGGGTGGCGCCGCGGTGGCGATCGCCCACCGCCACCTGGCCGCCGATCCGGGGGGGCTGGTCCTGCTCGTGGCCGTCGAGCTCTGCTCGGCCACCTTCCAGGCCCAGGACCCCTCCCTGGACAACCTCACGGCGGCCATGGTCTTCGGCGACGGGGCCGCCGCCGCCGTGCTGGGCGGGGGGGAAGGCCCCGGGCTCTCGGTGACCGGGGCGGCCTCCCGGCTCCTGCCCGCCAGCGAGCGCCTGCTCGGCTTCGAGCTCGGGGACGGGGGGTTCCACCCCGTGCTCGACAGGCGCCTGGCGCGGCTCATCGAGGCCCGCCTGGGGGAGGCCGTGGACGCCTTCGCGCCCCCGGAGCAGAGGGGGTTTTGGGCCGTGCACGCCGCCGGCCCCCGCATCTTCGACGCCATCGAGACCTCGCTTCGGCTGCCGCCGGGAGCGCTGGACGTCTCCCGCCAGACCTTCCGGCGCTACGGGAACCTTTCCTCGGCCTCCCTTCTGTTCGTGATGAAGGCGCTGCCCCATGAGGCCCGCGGGCAGGGCCTCGCGCTCGCCTTCGGGCCCGGCGTCACGATCGAGATGGCGGCCCTCAGAAGATGCCCGGGAGGAACCGGGCCCGACCTTTGAAGGCCGCCTCGTAGCCGGGGACCGAGCGCAGGAGCGCCTCCTCGGCCCGGATGCGACCGGCGAGGAGGGCGGCGTTGGCGGCAGAGAGCAGGGCCGCGCTCCGCCAGGCGCCGGCGGCCATGGGGAGAGCGGCGAACTCCACGGCCACGGCCAGGTAGTTGGGGTGGCGCACCCATCGGTAGGGACCACGCGTGACCGGCACGAGGCCGGGCGCGACCGCCCCGCGCACGTTCCAGGCCCCGCCCAGCGAGGAGATCGCCCAGCGCCTCAGGAGGGCGGCGCCCGCCAGGCCCGCGATCCAGCCCCGCCGCGGCCCTGGCGCCTTGCGGCCCGACGCGGCCACCTCCAGGAGAGGCAGGGTGAAGAGGGCGGCGTGCACGGCGACCATGGCCCCGAAGGCGCGCGGCGCGGCCC
>JBOHUY010000088.1:0-3017 GCA_050735015.1 Candidatus Dormibacterales bacterium
CTGACCCCCATGCCGCCGGTGGTGGAGCCGGGTGAGTTCTTCATGCCCTACCCGGTCGAGGTCCAGGTCGGGGGGGCGACCATCTTCGTCCTCCCCGTCGAGACCTTCGAGAAGCTGTAAGGGGGGCGCGGGCCCCGGCCCCGCCACCCGGGGGCGCCGTTTTGGGCCCGACCTGGTCGTCGTCGTCGGCGAGCTCCGTCGACGTCCTCGCGACCGTCGAGACCCTGGCCAGGCCGGGGCCCACCCGAGCGTCAGCGCCCCCCGGGCAGGCCAGGGTCCGGGGCCGGGCCTGGTGAGGGGGGCCGGCCTCAATCCAGGAGCGGGGCTCCCAGGTGGGCGACGTCGTCCCACGTCCAGAGGGCGGGCGCGCCGTGCTCGGAGCCCAGCACGCTGAGCGATGCCGGCCTCAGCGCCAGCATCCCCCCCGCCCCCGGCCCGAGGCCCAGCCAGCGGGCCGCCAGCACGCGCAGGAAATGGCCGTGGGAGAAGAGGAGGGCGTCGCCCGGCGCCGCCGAGCAGAGGGCGAGGACGGCGTCGGCCCGGCCTCCCACGTCCTGCGGGGACTCGCCGCCCGGGCAGCCGTCCCGCCACAGCCGCCAGGAGGGGTCGAGCTCGTGGATGCGCTCCGAGGTGAGCCCCTCGTAGTCGCCGTAGTCCCACTCCTGAGCCTCCGGGCAGGGCCGGGCGCGATCTCCGAAGCCGGCCAGCCGGCAGGTCTCGGCGGCCCTCCGAAGTGGGCTCGTGAGCACGAGGCCGAGCCCCAGGCCGGCCAGGCGCCCGCCCAGCCGGCGCGCCTGCGAGCGGCCCGCCTCGGTGAGGTCCAGGTCGGTCCGGCCGGTGTGGCGTCCGGAGTCGGTCCACTCGGTCCCGCCGTGGCGCGCGAGGACGAGCCGGGGGGCTGGCACCGCGCCAGCATATCGGGGCCCGGGGGGGCGCCTCAGGCCAGGGCCCGCCTCAGCTCCGACAGAGGCAGGAAGTTCAGCAAACGCTCGGGGCCCACCCCCGCCCGCTCCGCCATCCACTTGCCCAGCGGCACGTTGGCGAGCTCGGCGGTGTCGTGGGCGTCGGAGTCGAGGGCCAGCCGGCAGCCCAGGCCCGCGGCCAGGCCCGCCAGCTCCGGCGAGAGGTCCATGCGGGCGGGGTCGCAGTCGATCTCGAGGGCGGTCCCCAGCTCGGCCGCGCGCCCGAAGACCAGCTCGTAGTCATAGTCGGCCGGCTCGCGGCTGCCCAGCCGGCGGCCGGTGGGATGGCCGACGAGGTCCACGTGGGGGCTCTCGACCGCCCTCAGCATGCGCGCCGTCATGGCCCCCCTCTCCATCCTCAACCCGACGTGGGGTGAGGCGACGACCACGTCTAGGCCCGCCAGGACCTCGTCCGGGAGGTCCAGGGCCCCGTCCTCCAGGATGTCGACCTCGATGCCCTGCAGGAGCGAGAGGCCGGGCACGGCCTCCCGCGCGGCCGCGATCTCCTCCGCCTGCCGGCGCAGACGGTCGGCGTCGAGGCCGTTGACGACCTTGATGCGGGGAGAGTGGTCGCAGAAGGCCAGGTACCGGTAGCCGCGGCCGCGGGCGGCCAGGGCCATCTCGAGGATGGAGGCGCGGCCGTCGCTCCAGGTGCTGTGCACGTGCAGGTCGCCCTGGTACCCGCCCAGGTCGAGGCCGGCCCCGGGCGGGCCCTCGGGCGCCTCCTCGCGCAGCTTCTCGAGGTATGAGCTCGGCCCCCACCCCAGCAGCTCCTGGAGGGTCTTCTCGATGCCGCTCCCGACCCCCTCCAGCTCGGTCAGCCGGCCCTCGGCGGCCAGCCGCCCGAGATCGGGGCTGTCTCTCAAAAGCACGCCCGCCGCCCTCGAATAGGCCCGAGCCCGGTGGGCGTCCCCGGGCCGCCGGCGGAGGAGGTAGGCGATCTCGGCGAGCGCCGCCGCCGCCTCCACCGAGGTCAAAGGCGCTTCACCAGCAGGTCGTGGGGAGGGGTGAGGCGGGGTCCGAAGAAGTCGGCCAGGAGGGGGTCGCGCGCGCGGCTGGGGAGCGTGGAGGTGTCGAAGCACGTGGCCTGGAAGCCGCGGGCGGCGAACCAGGCCGGCTCTTCGGGGCCGACCAGGGCCAGGCTGCCGCCCGGGCGGACGCAGCGCTCCATCTCCGCCAGGACCGGGTCCCCGCCCAGCGGGAAGTGGGGGCCGAAGGTGGCGCAGGAGACGACCAGGTCCGCGGCCCCCGACTTGAGGGGGAGCTGGTGCCCTGTCCCCGCCACCACCCAGGCCCGCCCGCCCAGGCGAGCCTGGAGCCGGGTCCTGAGGGCGGGGCAGGGCTCGACGGCGAGGAGCGCCCGCGGGCCCCGCTCGAGGATGGGGGCGGTCAGGCGGCCGCCTCCGGCGGCGACCTCGACCACCAGCGCCCCCCGCCAGGGGAGGGCGTCGAGGACGCCCGGGTGGACCGGCTCCTGGTCGGCCAAGCGCAGCCAGAGGTCGGGCTCCAGCTCGTAGACGAGCCACCAGAAAAGGCCCCTCACGAGCCGCTCCCGGGCCGCGGCACGATCTTCCTCCGCCCAGGGGCGGGCCGCCAGCCGCATGAGCCGCTCCGCCCGGGCCGGCGTGGCGAGGGCCGCCCTGCGCAGGAGGCCAGGGTCCTGCCCGAGGCCCCGGGCGAGGTCCTCGAGCGGAGGCGAGGCGGGCCCGGGCATGAGGGCGAGAGCCAGAGTTCCGCGGCTGAGCCTGCCGATGTCGGCGGCGTCGAAACGCGCGCTCCCGGCTGGCGCCGCCGCCACCGCGTCGGTGTAGCGCAAGGCTTTTGGGCCAGAAAAGGTGCGCGGGTCGCCTAGCGACCCCGGATCGACCACGTCATGCCCGCATTCTCATCCCTCGCCGACGCCGTGGACGTCCGCCCGGCGGCGTCAGAGCTTCTCGGAAGGGGAGTGCTCGGCCCGCCCTGGTATCAGGCGCTCGTGGCCAGGTTCGACGCCCACCTCGCGTCCGTGCGTGGGCTCAGCCCCAACACGCTAGTGACCTACCGCTGGGCCTGGTC
>JBOHUY010000089.1:0-6925 GCA_050735015.1 Candidatus Dormibacterales bacterium
CGCCAGCGCGGCACCGGCGTCGGCGCCCCGGGCCGCGGGGCCGGTCGAAGCCGTGACCGCCTCGGTGGCGGCAGGGCCGTGCGCGCCCGGGGCCACCTGCCAGGTCGGGGTGAGGGTCTCGCTCAAGCCCTCGCCCCTGCCCAGGCGCGTGTCCTGGACGGTGGGGATCCTGGACGCCTGCACGGGACGATTCGCCCCCCTCCTGGCCGACTCGGTCCAGGCCCGCCCAGGATGGACGAGCGTGCTCGACACGACCTCACTGGCCGTCCCCAGGCGCGCCTCGGGATGGCTGGTGGCGGTCGTCCACACGCCCGCCACGGCCATGTCGGGACACCTCCCGCTGGGGCCGCCCCCCGCCTGCTGAGCCCCTGCTAGATTTCCTGGGTGGCCCTGGCCGCCGCGCCCGAGGTCCTCGTCCCGGAGACGTTCAACGTCGCCCACTGGCTGGTCGACCGCCACGTGGAGGAAGGGCGCGGGGGCCGCGCCGCCATCCTCTGCGGCGAGGAGTCGTTCACCTACGCCGACATCGCCGAACGGTCGGCCCGGTTCGGGGCCGCGCTGCGCGAGCTGGGCGTGAGGCGGGAGGAGCGCGTGGCGCTCATCCTCCTCGACGGCCCCGCGTTCGTCGACGCCTTCTTCGGGGCCCAGAAGATCGGGGCCGTCCCCATCCCCACCAACACCCTGCTCCGCCCTCCCGACTACGCGTACATGCTGAACGACTCGCGCGCCGCCGCCCTCGTCGTCAGCGAGGCCCTCCTGCCCTTGCTGGAAGCCGTCCCCCGCTCCCAGCTCCCGCACCTGCGCGAGGTCATCGTGGATGGCACCCCGGGCCAGGGCATGCGCTCCATGAGAGAGCTCGTCGACGCCGCCGCCCCCCTGGCCCGGGTCGAGCCCACGAGCCGGGACGACGCCGCCTTCTGGCTCTACTCCTCCGGCACCACGGGCTTCCCCAAGGGGGCGGTCCACCTCCACCACGACATCGTCCACACCGTCGAGCTCTACGCCCGCCCTGTCCTCGGCATCGGGGAGGCGGATCGGACCTTCTCGGTGGCCAAGCTCTTCTTCGCCTACGGGCTCGGCAATGCCCTCACCTTCCCGTTCGCCGTGGGGGCGACGACGGTGCTCATGCCGGGGCCGCCTCTCCCGGCCGCCGTCTTCGAGGCGGTGGAGCGCTTCCGGCCCACCCTCTTCTACTCCGTGCCGACCGGGTTCGGACAGCTCCTCGCCCACCGCCGCCCGGGGCCGGACTTCGACCTCGGCTCGGTCCGCCTGGCCGTTTCGGCGGGGGAGGCCCTGCCCAGGGCCATCTACGAGCGGTTCCTGGAGCGCTTCGGGGTCGAGATCCTGGACGGCATCGGCTCCACCGAGGTCCTCCACATCTTCATCTCCAACCGCCGGGGACGGGCGCGCCCGGGCTCGAGCGGCGAGCTCGTGCCCGGATACGGGGCCCGGCTCGTGGACGAGGCGGGGAGCGAGGTCCCGCGGGGCGAGATCGGGAACCTCCTCGTGCGCGGGGACAGCACGTGCGCTCAGTACTGGAACAAGCACGAGCGCACCAAGGACACCATCGAGGGGCACTGGATCAAGACCGGGGACAAGTACCGGCAGGACGAGGACGGCTACTTCTGGTACGCGGGCCGCTCCGACGACATGATCAAGCCGGGCGGGATCTGGGTCAGCCCCGTCGAGATCGAGAACATCCTGGTCGAGCACCCGGCCGTGCGCGAGGTGGGGGTGATCGGCCACCGCGACGCGGACGGGCTCGAAAAGCCCATCGCCTACGTCGTCCTGGCCGAGGGCCAGGTCCCCTCCCAAGAGCTGGCCCGAGAGCTACAGGACTTCGTGCGAGCGCGTACCGCCGAATACAAGCGGCCTCGCTGGGTGCGGTTCATCGACGAGCTGCCCAAGACGGCGACCGGCAAGACGCAGCGCTTCAGGCTGCGCGAGCTCGACCGACAGGCCTGAGGGCCGGCCTCCTCGAGCCGGGCGCCTACACGGTCGGGGAGGCGACCTGGCCCAGGTCGGTCGTGCAGTAGGCGCACCGCCGCGCGCCGATGGGGATCTCGCTGAGGCAGAGCGGGCACTTGGTGGTGGTCGGGTCGGGCTCTTTCTGCGAGCGCGCCATGAGGGCGTTGACGGGCTTGAGGACCAGGAAGAAGACGACCGCGGCGATGACCACGAAGGAGATGAGCGCGTTCACGAAGTCACCGACCAGGAACCGGGACTTGTTGACGGAGAACTGGATGGTGGAGAAGTCGGGCTGTCCCCCGATGGCCGCGATGAGGGGGGTGATGAGGTCTTTGATGAGCGCCGCGATCACGGCCGCGAAGGCGACCCCGATGACCACCGCCACGGCCAGGTCGACCAGGTTGCCTCGGAGCAGAAACGCCTTGAAGTCCTTCATTGCCGGATCCTCCTTCGCGAACGGCTGGAGCCAGGACGCCCTCGATGGTAGCGGCAGCCGGGAGGTGACGAAGCGCCGGCCCAGCTTCGAATCTCGAATGGACGACGCCCGCCGCCGCGTGTAAGGTCCCGGATCAATGGCCCAGGGCACGAGAAGCGTGGCTCAGAGCGAGGAGCTGGCCCGGCTCCGGGACAGCTTCGTGCCCCGCGGGGTGAGCGCGACCCACCCCATCTTCGCCGCCCGGGCCGGCGGATCGCGGCTCTGGGACGTGGAAGGCCGCTCCTACGTCGACTTCACCGGCGGCATCGGCGTCATGAACGTCGGCCACGGCCATCCCCGGGTCCTGGAGGCCGTCCGCGCCCAGCTCGCGCTCTTCACGCACAGCGCCTTCCAGGTCGCCATGTACGAGCCCTACCTGCGCCTGGCCGAGCGGCTCTGCGCGGTGGCCCCCGTCGAGGGGCCCGCCAAGGCCGTCTTCTTCAGCACCGGGGCCGAGGCGGTCGAGAACGCCGTCAAGATCGCCAGGTCCTTCACCGGGCGACCGGCCGTGATCAGCTTCACGAACTCGTTCCACGGGCGCACGCTCCTCGCTCTCAGCCTGACCGGCACCGCCAGCCCCTACAAGCAGAACTTCGGGCCCTTCGCGGCCGAGGTCTACAGGGCCCCCTACCCCTACGAGTACCACGGCCTCAGCGGGGAGCTGGCGCTGGGGGCGCTGGAGGCGCTCTTCCAGTCCGACGTGCCCCCCGAGCGGGTGGCCGCGGTCATCATCGAGCCGGTGCTGGGTGAGGGCGGCTTCGTGCCCGCGCCCCCCGCCTTCATGCGCGAGCTGCGCCGCATCACGGCGCGGCACGGCATCCTGCTCGTCGCGGACGAGGTCCAGAGCGGCTTCGGCCGCACGGGCCGGATGTTCGCCATCGAGCACTCGGGCGTGGTCCCGGACCTCGTCACCCTCGCCAAGAGCATCGCCGCCGGGCTCCCCCTCTCGGGCGTGGTGGGAAGGGCTGAGGTCATGGACGCCCCCTCCCCGGGTGGGTTGGGGGGGACCTACGGGGGCAACCCCCTCGCCTGCGCGGCCGGCCTGGCCGTCCTCGACGTGATCAGGGACGAGGGGCTGGTGGCCCGCGCCGCCGGCATGGGCGCGGTCCTGGAGGAGCGGTTCGGGGAGTGGGGCCGGAGGTTTCCCCTGGTGGGCGACGTCCGCGTCCTGGGCGCCATGGCGGGCCTGGAGCTGGTCCGTGACCGCAAGACGCGCGAGCCGGCCTCGGACGAGGCGGGCCGGCTCCTGGCGCTGGCCCGGGAGAAGGGCCTCCTGCTCCTGCGGGCGGGGGCCGGCCACAACGTGATCCGGACGCTGATGCCCCTCAGCATCCCGGACGACCTCCTGGCGGAGGGGCTGGACATCATCGAGGCGTCGCTGGAGGAACTGGCCCGGCCGGGGACGGCCCGGCCTTGAGGAGGGTGGCGGGGTCATGAGCGGATCGATGCCGGCGGCGGACGACGACTCCGAGCGGCTTTCCCAGTTCGGCTACCGGCAGGAGCTGCGCCGTGCCCTGAGCCTCTTCGAGAACTTCGCGGTCGCCTTCTGCTACCTGTCGCCGATGGTCGGCATCTACTCGCTCTTCGTGCTCGGGTTGGGCAGCGCGGGCCCGCGCTACCTATGGCTGATGCCGATCGTTGTCCTGGGACAGCTCCTGGTGGCGCTCGTCTTCGCGGAGCTGGGCAGCCACTACCCGGTGGCGGGGGCGCTCTTCCAGTGGGGCAAGAACCTGGTCGGGGCCGGCTACGGCTGGTGGGTGGGCTGGATCTACGGCTGGGCCCTGATCGTGACCGTGGCCTCGGTCGACACCGGGATCGTGCTCTACGCGGGTCCCCTCATCAACCAGTACTTCCACACCCACATCAATGTGGTCGACCCCAACATGGTCCTGGTCTTCACGCTCGCGCTGCTCGCCATCCAGACCTTCTTCAACATCGTCGGCGTGCGCCTGCTCGGGCTCATCTCCAGGATCGGGGTCTACGTCGAGATCCTGGGCACCTTCGGTATCGCCGTCGTACTCGGCGTGGCGGGCTTCCACCACGGCCTCGGGTTCCTCTTCGAGACGCACGGCACCGAGGTCGCCAAGACCAACCCGCTCGGCGTGGACTTCGGGGGCAACTGGTGGCTGGGAGCGGCCCTGGTCGCCGTCCTGGCCCACGTCTACATCTTCTACGGCTTCGAATCGGCGGGCGACGTGGCGGAAGAGGTCGTGCACGCCTCGAGGCGCGTGCCGCGCGCCATCATCAGCTCGCTGCTCGTGGGCGGCATCTCCAGCTTCATCCTGGTGGGCGCGCTCACGCTGGCCATCCCGGGCGGGGCCAAGGGCTTCGCCCAGGCGGCCTCCTTCGCGGGCGGCGTCAGCTACATCATCACCAGCGACATCTCCTCCCAGGCGCTGCAGACGATCATCCTCATCCTCGTCTGCTTTGCGTTCTTCAGCTGCGGCACGGCCGTCCAGGCGGCCGGGGCCAGGGTCGCCTTCTCCTACGCCAGGGACGGCGCCCTGCCCGGGAGTGGGGCCATCCGCCACGTCTCGGCGCGCTTTCGGACGCCGGTCAACGCCCTCCTCCTGGCGGCCATCATCCCCGCCCTCTTCGCGCTCCTCGTCCACTACTCGCCCACCAAGCCCATCCAGGTCGGCTTCATCACCTACCCGGCCAACGTCAACGCCCTCACCCTGCTGGTCTCGTTCGGCGTCTCCGGGATCTACCTGGCCTTCCTGCTCGTGGTGCTGGGCGCGCTCATCGCCCGGGTCAGGGGGTGGCGGGCGGAGGGCGCCTTCCGGCTCGGGGCCTGGGCCTACCCGGTCATGATCGGCGCCCTCGTCTACGGCGTCGCCATGCTCCTCAACATCCTGGTGCCGACCGGCATCAACAGCCCCAAGGGGACGCTCTTCAACTACGACTGGATGACGCTGCTGGTCATGGTCCTGATCGTGGTCGTGGGCGCCGTCTACTTTCTGCTCGCGAGGCCCCAGGTCAAAGTCCGCGGGGGGCGGCCCGGAAACGGCGCCGCGGACACCGTCCCAAGCCAGGCCTAGTCCCGGGTGGCAGGCGGGCCCGCCGGCCTGGGCGGGCCGCTGGAGGAGGGGCGGGTGCGCCTGGAGCCCCTCGAGGAGGGCCACCTGGAGGGGCTTGTCGAGGCCGCCGCCTGGCCCCGGATCTGGGCCTGGATGCCGGTCGACCTGCGCTCGAGGGCGGCCCTCGAGGCCTGGCTGGGTGAGGCCCTGGCCGCCCGCGAGGCCGGCACCGAGGTCCCCTTCGCCGTCGTCGTCGAGGGTCGCGTGGGGGGCTCCACCCGCTACCTGGACGTGCGGCGCTCGCCGCGGGCGGTGGAGATCGGCTGGACCTGGTATTCGCCCCCGCACTGGGGCACGGACGTGAACCCCCGGTCCAAGCTCCTCCTGCTGCGCCGGGCCTTCGAAGAGTGGGGCGCGGTCAGAGTCCAGCTCAAGACCGATGGCGAGAACCTCCGCTCCCAGGCCGCTATCCGCAAACTGGGGGCCCTCCCCGAGGGCGTCCTGCGCAACCACCGGGTGCGCGCGGACGGGACCGTCGCCGACAGCGCCATGTTCTCCATCACGGACTCGGAGTGGCCGCGGGTGGCGGCGGGGCTGGCCGCCCGCCTGGGCGAGTGAGGGGGCCGAGAATCAGACGGGGAGGCGCGGGATCCAGAGGACGAAGACGCTGCCCTCGCCGGGGCCGCCTTCGGTCAGGCGCAGCCGCCCCCCCGAGCGCTCGGCCAGGGCGCGGCTGATGTAGAGGCCGAGGCCCGTCCCCGGGTGGTAGGGGCCCTCGTCCTCCACCCTCACGAACTGATCGAAGATGCGCTCTCTCATCTCCAGGGGCACGCCCCGGCCGTGGTCGAGGAAGGACATCACGGCCTCGTCCGGGCCCGCCGTGAGCGTGACCCTGAGCCAGGGGCTCTCGCGCGAGTAGGTGAGGGCGTTGTTGACGAGGTTGTCGATGATCCGCGCCACGTGCTCCGGTTCGGCGGCGACCAAGACCTCTTCCGAGGGCACCTCGGAGGAGAGCGAGGCCCCCAGCATGGCGGCCCGGGGCCGGGCCCGGCGGAGGGCGTCCTCCAGGGCCGCCACCAGGTCGGTGCGGCCGGTGGGGGGGGCGATCGCGCCCGACTCCAGGCGGGCCGCCATCAAGAGCTCGTCCACGAGGTCGGTCAGCTCGGCGGCCTTGGCGGAGATGATCTCGATGGGGTCGCGCCAGCGGCGGGGGGGCGTGCCGAAGGTGCCGTCCCGGAGCATGGAGACGTAGCCGCCCAGGACTGTGAGCGGGGTCCTGAGCTCGTGCGCGGCCATGTTCATGAAGTCCGACTTGGTCCTCCCGGCCGCCTCCGCCTCCGCGAAGAGGGAGGCGTTGCGCAGCGCCAGGGCGGCGATGTTCGCGATCTGCTGGAGGGTGGCCACGTCCTCCTCTCCGAAGGGCTCAGCCCGCGTCTTGACCACGCCCAGGGCGGCCATCACG
>JBOHUY010000090.1:0-10303 GCA_050735015.1 Candidatus Dormibacterales bacterium
TGCGACGGCCCCGGCCTGGCCGGCAGCGTACGCGGCATGCCGTGCTGACCCGCCCAGGTCCCTGGCCGCAGCCATTGCATGGCCGGCCGCTGTGCGAGCCTGGGTCATGATGATCTCGCCGCGCGCCCAGGCGCGCCCGAGTTCGATCGCGCAACGCGGTCGCGGGTCCTGAGGCTGGGCCGACTCGAAGAGGTCAAGAACGTGCTCCGCGCACGATGCCGCCCACACGGCGAGGAGCTGGTGATCCGAATCGGCGAGGATCCCACCGCGGCGGATCGTCACGAAACGAGGGTCGCGGTCTTTCGGGAGGATCACACCCAGCACTCCTCTTGCTCGCATCTGCCCAACGTCTAACACGATGCCCCGCCCCTCATCCTAGTTACTTGAACGAAGCAGACAAGTGTCACGTCTGGTTGGTGGCTGACCCTTACGGCGCGCGGGCTGGAGAAAACGACTGCTGCCCGCTCAAGCCCGATCCGCGACTCTATGAGTTTATTTCCCCGCGCGTGACCGCGTCTCGAGAGCGCGACTTGGGGAACTCTTCACGGACTCGGGCTGTGACAACCCACGCGCGCCCCAACGGCAGCCTTATCACGGGATCCATCCGACCCGCTATCAACTAGGCAGAGTCTGAGAAGTTGGCTAGAACTCATCCGGGGTTCCGCTGGGAACGGTGTCTGGCCTCCGCTGGTCGCGCCGTTTCATGGGGGGATTGAATGTGAGTCGGGGGCGTTCCTTCTGGCCTTCCGACTTTGGTTGGGGGCTGTTCTCGGCGCAGTCATTCTGGTTCTCCCCCGGTTGTGGATCGCTGCCGGTACCTGGAAGCACCGATCCCGTCTGGACGACCCCCATGAAGGGCGGTCGAATCGTCTCTCTGTTGGCGCGCGCGTAGGGGTGACGGTCCCGAACTCCTTTTTGACACCGCAAGGGGGCGGTGCTATACCCAGTCGGTTGGCGGCGCTGGTCCGCGCTCTCTCCAAGCCAAGGAGGCGTGCCGATGTTCCCAGCCCTTTTCGACTACCGCGCCCCGGCCTCGCTTCCGGAGGTGCTGGACCTCCTGGGCGAACACGGTGATGACGCCAAGGTGATGGCGGGGGGACAGAGCCTCATCCCGCTTCTCAAGCTACGGCTCTCCGCGCCCACCCTCATCGTCGACCTGGGCCGGGTCCCGGGCCTGACCGGGATCAGCGCCGAGGGCTCCCGGCTTCGCATCGGGGCCAGGACCCGCCACGCGGACATCGACAGGGACCCCGACGTCTCCACGCGCTGCCGGATCCTGGCCGACGCCGCCCCCCTCGTCTCGGACCCCCTGATCAGGAACGCTGGCACGCTGGGGGGGTCAATCTGCCACGCCGATCCGGCCGGGGACTGGGCCTCGGTCATGCTGGCCCTCGACGCCCAGCTCGTGGCCCGCTCCCGCCGCGGCGAGCGCACGATGGCCGCCGACGGCTTCTTCCAGGGCCCCTTCACCACGTTGCTGGAGCCCGACGAGGTCCTGACCGAGATCCAGGTCCCGCTCCCGGCGGGCCGCGCCTCGGGCACCTACCTCAAGCTCGAGCGCAAGGTGGGGGACTTCGCCACCGTGGGGGTGGCGGCCCAGATCGAGATGGACGACGGCCGCGTGGCGCGGGCCGGCATCGGGCTCACGGCGGTGGGGCCCACCAACATCCGGGCGCGGCGGGCCGAGGAGTCGCTGCGCGGGCGCGAGCCGACCCCGGAGGCGATCGCCGAGGCCGCCCGGCTGGCGGCCGCCGAGTCGGAGCCCAAGGACGACATCCGGGGCCCCGCCGAGTACAAAAGGGACGTCGTCCGGGTCTTTGTGGAGAGGGCTCTTACGACGGCGGTGGAGAGGGCCAAGGGGGTTCTGGGATGAAGGTCACCGTCACCGTCAACGCCGCCGAGCGCTCGGCCGAGGTCGAACCCCGCGTCCTCCTGGTCGACTTCATCCGCACCAATCTCGGGCTCACGGGCACGCACATCGGTTGCGACACCAGCAACTGCGGGGCCTGCACGGTCCTTCTCGACGGAGAGCCGGTCAAGTCCTGCACGCAACTGGCCGTGCAAGCCGAGGGGCGGCGCGTCACCACCGTCGAGGGCCTCGCCAGCGGGGCCCACCTCGACCCCGTCCAGGTCGGGTTCCACGAGGAGCACGGGCTCCAGTGCGGCTTCTGCACGCCGGGCATGATGCTGGTCGGGCGGGCCCTCCTGGAGGCCAACCCCGACCCCACCGAGGAGGAGGTCCGCTGGGCCATCAGCGGCAACATCTGCCGCTGCACCGGTTACATGAACATCGTGAAGGCCATCCGGCACGCGGCCCGGCTGCGCGCGGAGGCCCTAAGGGAGGCCACCAGCGGCTCCACCGCGGCGGTGGCGGGAGGTTCTTGAGATGAGCGTGGACGCGGCGCCCCACACCGGCATCGGCGAGTCCGTCAAGCGCAAGGAGGACGGGCGTTTTCTGCGCGGCAAGGGCAGCTACCTGGACGACTTCGTGCTGCCGGGCATGCTGCACATGGTCATGGTGCGGAGCCCCCACGCGCACGCCCGCATCCGCTCCGTGGAGACCGCCGCGGCGGCCTCCATGCCGGGCGTGGTGGCGGTCGTGACGGGCGAGCTCATGGCCCAGCACAAGCTGGCCTGGATGCCCACCCTGTCGGGGGACACGCAGGCCGTTCTCGCCACCGACAAAGTCCGCTTCCAGGGCCAGGAGGTGGCCGCCGTCGTCGCCGAGACCAAGTACCAGGCCGAGGACGCGGCCGCCCGCGTGGCCGTCGACTACGAGCCGCTGCCGGCGGTGACCAGTCCGGCCGGGGCGCGGGCCGCGGGGGCGCCCCTCATCCGCGACGACAAGGACGGCCAGTCCGACAACCACATCTACCACTGGGAGGCGGGCGACCGCGCCGCCACCGAGGCCGCCTTCGCGCGGGCCGAGAAGGTTGTCTCGCTGGCCACCTTCTACCCGCGCTGCCATCCGGCTCCGCTCGAGACCTGCGGGTGCATCGCGGACCTGAACCCGGCCACCGGCCGGGCCACCATCTACATGACGAGCCAGGCCCCGCACGCCATCCGTACCGTCTTCGCGCTCGTCGCCGGGCTGCCCGAGCACCAGATCCGCATCATCTCGCCCGACATCGGGGGCGGCTTCGGCAACAAGGTCCCCGTCTACCCCGGCTACGTCGTCGCCACGGCCGCCTCGCTGCTCATCGGGAGGCCGGTCAAGTGGGTCGAGGACCGGACCGAGAACCTCATCTCGACGGGCTTCGCGCGCGACTTCCATATGAGGGGCGAGCTGGCGCTGGACGGCTCCGGCAAGATGCTGGGGCTGCGCGTCGGCCTCGACAGCGACAACGGCGCCTTCTTCGCCGACGCCCAGCCGACCAAGTTCCGGGCCGGGCTCTTTCACATCGTGACAGGCTCCTACGACATCCCCGCCGCCCATGTCACGGCCGACGGCTACTACACGAACAAGGCCCCCGGGGGGGTCGCCTACAGGTGCTCTTTCCGCGTCACCGAGGCTTCCTACCTGATCGAGCGGCTGGTCACGAACGCCGCCCTCGAGCTGGGCATCGACCAGGCCGAGATCCGGCTCCGGAACTTCATCCCGCCGGAGGCGTTCCCCTACCACTCAGCGACGGGCTGGGAGTACGACAGCGGCGACTACCCCGGGGCCATGAACCTGGCCCTGGACAAGCTCGGCTACCGAGAGCTCCTGCGCGAGCAGGCCGAGAAGCGGTCCCGGGGCGAGCTCATGGGCGTCGGTCTGGCCAGCTTCACCGAGGTGGTGGGGGCCGGGCCCGGAGCCGACTTCGACATCCTCGGGCTGCGCATGTTCGACTCCGCCGAGTTGCGCGTGCACCCCACCGGCAAGGCCATCTTGAAGCTGGGGGTGAAGTCCCAGGGGCAGGGCCACGAGACCACGTTCGCCCAGATCGTGGCCGAGGAGCTCGGCATCCCGGCCCAGGACGTGCAGGTGGAGGAGGGCGACACCGACAACACCCCTTACGGGCTCGGCACCTACGCCTCCCGGTCCACGCCCACCGCGGGCGCGGCCACGGCCGTCGTCTCCCGCAAGCTGCGGGACAAGGCCCGCAAGATCGCGGCCCACCTCCTGGAGGCGAGCGAGGAGGACCTCGAGTGGGAGCGGGGCAGCTTCCACGTACGGGGCTCCAAAGACCGCAGCAAGACCATCCAGGACGTCGCCTTCGCCGCCTACACAAACCTGCCCGAGGGCATGGAGCCCGGGCTCGAGGGCGTCCACTACTACGACCCCCCCAACATGACCTACCCCTTCGGCACCTACGCCGTGGTGGTCGACATCGACAGGGGCACGGGGCAGGTCAAGGTGCGACGGGTGGTCGCCGTCGACGACTGCGGGGTCAGGATCAACCCGATGATCGTCGAGGGCCAGATCCACGGGGGCCTCGCCGAGGGCTACGGCATCGCCTTCACCGAGCTCATCACCTTCGATGGGGAAGGCAACTGCATTGGCTCCAACTTCATGGACTACCTCATCCCCACGGCCTGGGAGACGCCCCGGTTCGAGTGCTATCAGACCGTCACGCCCTCGCCCCACCACCCACTGGGGGCCAAAGGGGTGGGAGAGTCGGCCACGGTGGGCTCGCCCGCCGCCTACGTGAACGCCGTCATCGACGCGCTCGCCCCCCACGGCGTGCGCAACATCGACATGCCCGTCACCTCGGACAAGGTCTGGGCGGCCATGCGGGGCGCGGGCGTCAAGGGCTGACCTGATGGAGGACGGCGTCGACGAGCTCTTGGCGCGGCACGCGGCGGCGGGCACGCCCTGCGTGCTGGCCACGGTGGTGCGGACCCGGCCGCCCACCTCGGCGCGGGCCGGCGACCGGGCCGTGATCACGGCCGACGGGCGGCTTCGGGGCTGGATCGGGGGCAGCTGCTCGGAGCCGGTGGTCCGGCGGGAGGCGCTGCGGGCCCTGGCCGAGGCCACACCCCGCCTGGTCCACATCGTCGCCGGCGAGGACATGCGGGAGACGAGCACGGCGGGCGAGCTGACGCTCGCCACCACCTGCCCCAGCGGGGGATCGCTGGACGTCTTCGTCGAGCCCCGCCTGGCCCGCCCCCTGCTGATCGTGTTCGGGGAGAGCCCGGCGGCCAGGACCCTGGTCCGGCTGGGGTCCGCGACCCAGTTCCGGACCTGCGCCGTGCTGCCGGGCGCCCGGGAGGGCGAGGCGCCCGGCGCGGACCTGATCCTCGGCGGCCTCGACCTCGCCCCCGCCTCGCCGGGACAGGACAGCTGGGCGGTGGTGGCCACCATGGGCCACTACGACGAGGAGGCCCTGGAGGCGGCGCTCGCCTTTCCCGGCCTCGACGTCTCCCTGGTGGCGAGCTCCCGGCGGGCGGCCGCCGTGCGCGAGGCCAGGCGGCGCAAGGGCCTCGACGAGGGCTCGCTGGGCCGGATCAGGGCCCCGGCCGGGTCGGTAAGGGGGGCCACGCAGGAGGAGATAGCCCTCCTGGCGCTGGCGGACCTGGTGAGCCTCCGACGCCGTCGCCTGGAGGCGGTCCGGCCGGCCCTCGTCCCGGAGTTCGCGACTGATCCCGTCTGCGGGATGGCGGTGGAGGTCGCGACCGCTCGGCACATCGCCGAGTGCTCGGGGCAGACGTACTTCTTCTGCTGCGAGAGGTGCCTTTCCGCCTTCGGGAAGAGCGCGTGAGGTCGGCGGGTTTGGTGCTCGCGGGCGGCTCCTCGCGCCGCCTGGGCCGGCCCAAGCAGCTGGTCAGCGTGGGCGGGGAGCCCCTCCTCCAGCGCGTGGTGGGGGAGGCCTGCCGGTCCTCGCTGGACGAGGTCTGGGTGATCCTGGGCGCGCACGCCGAGGAGATTCGGGCCGGTGTCGACCTGGGCCGCGCCCAGGTGGTGGTGAACGAGCGCCACGAGTCGGGCATGGCTTCCTCGCTGCGCGCCGGCCTGGCCGCCCTGGACGCCGGCGTGGAGCGCGTCGTGGTCATCCTGGGCGACCAGCCAGACCTGGAGGCGGGGGTAGTCGACGCGCTCTTGGAGCTCCAGCTGCGCGGGGGCCGGCCGGCCGCGGCCCTCAGCTTCGACGGGCTCCTCCATCCGCCGGTGGTCATGGCGCGAGAGCTCTGGGGCGGCCTTGAGTCGCTGGAGGGCGACATCGGCTGCCGCGCCATCCTGAGGGCGCGCCCGGAGCTGGTCGCCGCCCTCCCGGCCCCCGGCGGGGGCCGCCACCCGATGGACGTGGACACGCCCGAGGACCTGGAGCGGGTGCGGGCGGCGCTCTCGGGCCACGGGGCCGAGACTCGCGGCCCCGCCTGATCGTAGCCGTGACGGGCCCGGGAGCTGCGGCATGTAAGTGGCGATCTCGGCTCCGCCGTGTCGGGGAGGCCCGGCCGGGCCGGTAGGGCATCCCCGGCTCTTGGAGGTGCGGGCCTCCAAGCTCCCGGGCTGACCCGCGCCCGGGCGGGCGCGCGGGAGTCGGGCGGGGGGTCGACGGCCGTTGCGGCGCGGGCCCCACGGCGGTACCCGATCGGCGCGACGGAACCTCCGGGTACGGGGAGGCCCGCTGCGAATTCGAGGTGGACGGCGCGGCGCGCCGGCACCATGAGGCTCCCTTCGTCCAGCCGCCTCCATGCCGCCCGGGCTCCCGATGCCCCGGCCGGCCGCGCGCCCGCGGCGCAGGGAATCGCCCGCCCCCGAGTTTCCCTCAGAGATGGCGGCCAACGTCCGGAGGAAGGGCGCCGCCCCGGCGCGGAGCCGGGCCGCCGCGGCCCGGATGGGCGCCGTCGGGGAGGGCGCCGCCGAGGCCCTCCTGCGAGCGGTGTCCGAGATCGCCTCCCCGCGCGGCGGCGGCGACCCCCGCGAGGTGGCGGCGGTGGCCACCGAGCACGCGCGGCGGCTCCTCGACGTGGAGGGGGCCGTCCTCTTCACTTGGGAGGCCGAGAGGGGCCTCCTGGAGCCCCTCTACGAGACCACCTCCAGCTCCAAGGAGCCCCCGGCTCGCCCCGGCCAGGGCATGGTGGGCGAGGCCTTCCTCTCCGGCCGGCCCGTGGCCGTGACCGACTACCAGGCGTGGGGGGGCGCTATGAAGGCCTCGGCTCGGCGCGGGATGCGGGGGGCGGCGGCGGTGCCGCTGCTGGTCGAGGGCCGAGCCATCGGGGTGCTCGGCGTCTGGTCATACCGACCGCGCGAGTTCGCCGCCTCCGAGATCGGCGTCATGGAGCTCTTCGCCGGCCTCATCACCCCGCTTTTGGAGGCGGCTCGGCTGGCGCGCGAGCGGAAGGTCCAGCTGCGCAACCTGCAGGCGCTCCACGACGTCGCCCTGGCCGCGGGTGGGGTGCTGGACCTGGGCGTCCTCGCCGCCGTCCTAGAGTCCAGGGCGGGGGAGATGTTCGGCCTCGAGGCCTGCGCGATCATGCTCTGGGACGAGGGCATCGGGGCCCTGCGCAGCTATGGGCCGCCGCCCGGCATGCCCTCGGCGGTCCGCCCCGGCGAAGGCCTGGCGGGCGTCGCCTTCGAGCTCAACAAGCCGGTCGCGGCGGAGGACTACGAGGCCTTCCCGCAGGCCCTCGCGGCGGTCGCCGCCGAGGGCTTCGCGAGCGCCATGGCGGCGCCGCTTACCATCCAGGAGCGCGCCATCGGCGTCCTGATGGCGGCCAGCCGGAAGCGGCGCCGCTTCACCCCCGCCGACACCGACATGCTCGCCGTGCTCGCGGCGCAGGTCGCCCCGGCGGTCGAGGCCGCCCGCCTGCACGGCCGGCTGGCCGCCTCCGAGGAGAGGTATCGCACCCTCTACGGGGCCATGGCCTGTGGGGTCCTGGTCGAGGACGCCTCCGGCGTCATCGTCGACGCCAACGGGGCCGCCGCCGCCATCTTGGGCTTCGACGCCCGGGACATGAGGGGCCGCAGCGTCGCGCGCGAGGTGCCCGTCCCCCTCTGGTCGGAGGTGGGCGCCCCGCTGCTCCCCTCGCAGCGCCCGTCCGCGATCGCGCTGAGAGGGGGCCGTGCAGTCCGCAACCGGGTCGTCGGGATGCGCTCGCCGACCCGGGGCGACATCTGGCTGCAGATCGACGCTGTGCCCGTCAAGGGCACCTCGGGCGCCGTCGAGGGCGTCGTCACCAGCATCATCGACATCACGGCGCTGAAACGGGCCGAGGCCGCCCGGCGGGCCAGCCGCGAGCACCTGGCCGGGGTGGTCGGGGACGCCCCCATCGTGCTCCACTCCATCGACCGCCAGGGCCGCATCACGCTCGCGGAGGGGCGCGGGCTGGAGTCGCTCGGACGCGGGGGCGGGGCGGCGCTGGTGGGCAGGTCCGCCTTCGAGGTCTGGCCCTCGCCGCTCACGCGCGCCGTCCTGGAGCGGGCGCTGGAGGCGGGGGAGGCGGGCGAGGCGGTCATGCACCTGGAGGCCACCGACCGGGACCTCGAAGTCCGCGCCCGCCCCTCCCGCGGCGAGAGCGGCGAGGTCACCGGCGCCGCCGTGGTCGTGACCGACGTGACCGAGCGGCTGCGCGCCCAGCGCGAGCTCCAGGCGAGCCGCGAGCAGCTGGCCTGGCTGGCCGCCAACGCGCCTCTCATCCTTTTCGCCCTCGACTCCGACGGCGTGGTGACGCTGGTGGAGGGGGCGGGGCTGGACGCCCTCGGCCCGGGCGCCGCGGAGGCGGCCGTCGGGCGGCCGGCCGAAATGCTGGGCGGCCCCCTCGCGGGCGAGCACGTGAGGCGCGCCCTGGCCGGGCGCTCAGGGCGCGTCGAGGTCACCCTGGGAGGGGTCGACTTCGAGGTCAACTACAGGCCCCTGGTCGACCGGGAGGGGCGCGTGGAGAGGGTGATCGGGGTCGCCACCGACACCACCGAGCGCCGCCGAGCCGAGGAGGCCGTGCGCGAGAGCGAGGCCAAGTCGCGCTTCCTGGCCGCCATGAGCCATGAGCTCAGGACGCCTCTCAACTCGGTGTTGGGGTTCGCCCAGCTGCTGCGGGACCAGACCTTCGGGCCCCTCAGCGACCGCCAGCTCCGGTACGCCGAACACATCCACTCGAGCGGCCAGCACCTCCTCTCGCTCATCAACGACGTCTTGGACCTGGCCCGCGTCGCCTCCGGACAGATGGTCGTCACCCCCGAGTGCGTGGCGGCCGCCGATCGCCTCGCCGAGACGGTCGCCAAGCTCCACCCCCTGGCCGCCGCCAAGCGGCTGCAGGTGACCCTGGAAGCGCCCGCGCGACTTCGCGTGCTGGCCGACCCCCTGAGGCTGGACCAGGTTGCCTGGAACCTACTCTCCAACGCCATCAAGTTCACCAACGAGGGCGGCCGCGTGCGAGTCCGCGCCGCCCGCCGGCGGGATAGGGTCGAGATCTCCGTCTCCGACACCGGCATCGGCATCCCGGCTGCCGAGCTGGAGAGGATCTTCGACGAGTTCACCCAGGTCGAGACGGGCACGCGCAGGCGGCACGAGGGCACGGGTCTGGGCCTGGCCCTGACCCGGCGCCTGGTCGCCCTCATGGACGGTACCATCGCGGTCGAGAGCCGGCCCGGCCGGGGCAGCACCTTCACCGTCAGCCTGCCCTGCGCCGGCCCCGGAGCGGGCGCGGGCGGGGGCGGCCGGACGCGGTCCCACCTCGAGGCGCCGTCTCCGCCGCCCGACTGATCTACGCTTCAGGAAGAGGCCGTCGTGTGAAGCAGCCCCCTCGAATGAGGAGTCTTTACGTCGCGTTCGTGGCCGCCCAGGCGATCGCGTTCTGGGGCCTGGTGGGGGCCGTCCACCCCTGGAGCGCGCTGGCCGGGTCGGGCGACCCCGGGCAATGGACCTACACCCAGCTGCTCGACAACGCCCAGTCGCACCGGGTCAAGAGCGTCAACATCTTGGGCACCACGGCGGTGGCCACCGTCTCCGGCGGCCAGGCCTACGCGGTCCAGCTGCCGGGCGACACCACTTCGGTCGGCAACAAGCTCGCCGCCGACGGCGTCCAGGTCACCTACGCGACCCCGGCCGTCCTCGACTGGACCAACCTTCTGCCCTATCTGGTCCTGATCCTGATCGTGGTGGCGGCGTGGTGGCTGCTCCGGCGCCGGGCGGGAGGGGCGGGCATGCCCAACCAGGCCATGTCCTTCGGGCGCTCGCGGCACCGGGTCATCTCCGG
Source organism: Candidatus Dormibacterales bacterium (assembly GCA_050735015.1). GTDB lineage: Bacteria > Chloroflexota > Dormibacteria > Dormibacterales > Dormibacteraceae > JBOHUX01. The sequence goes on from JBOHUY010000090.1 coordinate 10,120, forward strand.
CGACAAGCCCACCGTGACCTTCCGGGACGTGGCCGGGGTGGATGAGGCGAAGCAGGAGCTGACCGAGATCGTGGAGTTCTTGAAGTATCCGGAGAAGTTCGTGGCCGTGGGCGCGCGCATCCCCAAGGGGGTGCTCATGGTGGGCCCGCCGGGGACGGGCAAGACGCTGCTCAGCAAGGCGGTG
>JBOHUY010000091.1:0-9130 GCA_050735015.1 Candidatus Dormibacterales bacterium
CCCCTCGCCCTCGCCCCGGCCGCCCTGCCACCGGGGGCCGGCCATGGTCCAGGTCGAGAACTCCCCCGACGCCCGACCCCTGTCCGGCGTCCAGGGCGCGGACCTCGTCTACGAGTACCTCACCGAGGGCGGCATCACCCGGCTCACCGTCATCTACTTCCATCCCTCCGGGGCCGCGCGCATCGAGCCGGTGCGGAGCGCGCGTCTCATCACCCTGCGCCTGCAATCGGCCTACCAGGGCCTGGTCTTCTACTCGGGGGCCAGCGACCACGTGCAGGGGCTGATCTGGAACCGGCACGTGCCCGCCATCCGTGACGACTACCAGCACGCCCGCTTCTTCGGGCGGGACGGCGCCCGCTACGCGCCCCACAACCTTTTCACGGAGGGCCGCTGGCTGGCCCGGGGCCAGGCCGCGTCCGCGCCCTGCACGACCTACACCCTGCCCCCCGCCGGGGGCCCCGACCCCAAGGGGGGCGTGCCCGCCGCCCGGGTCTCCTTCGCGCAGACGCCCTCCCACCTGAGCGCCTTCCAGTACCGGCCCGCCCTGGGCGTGTACACCTACTCGGTGGCCGACACCGGGGTCATGACCGACGCCGACACCGGCCAGCCCATACACGTCAAGAACCTGGTCGTGATCCAGGTCGCGCACCACTCGGCCGGCTACACCGAGGACGTCCTGGGGGCGACCGGGATCGACTTCGACCTCGCCGGTTCGGGCCCGGCGACGGTCTTCACGGCTGGCAGGCGCTACGCCGCCACCTGGAGCCTTCCCGACCCCACGCGGCCGCTCCAGGTCCTGGACGCCAAGGGGGCCGCCTTCCCCCTCCCCGCCGGGCTGACCTGGATCTCGGTCGACGACCCCGGCACGCCGCTCACCTCCTGAGCCCCTTCAGGCCCGGCTCCACTCGACGCAGCCGGGCGCGACGCGCTTGACCAGCAGCCCCGCCCGGGCCAGGGACTGGAGGTGGGCGAGGGCCTCCTGCAGGGCCAGGCGCTTCTCGATCAGGGAGTCGCGGGGGCCCCAGAGCCGCAGGGCCACCTCCCAGCCCCGCCACCTCTCCCGCTCCACGATGGCGACCACGCGCTCTTTCTGGCGGGCGTGGTGGGCGGCGATGCGGGCGGCCCTCCCGGCGGGGTCCCCGAAGGGGTCGCCGTGGCCGGGGAGCACGAGGACCGGCGAGAGGTCGGCGAGCGCGGCCAGGGAGGAAAGGAAGTCGTCCAGGGGGTCGGGCGTGCTCTGGGGGTGGAGCCCGATGTTGGGGGTGACGTCAGGCAACAGCTGGTCGCCACTCAGGAGCACGCGGGAGTCGGGGTCGAAGAGGCAGACGTGCCCGGGCGAGTGGCCCGGCGTCCAGATCACCCGCAGCTCGCGCCGCCCCATCCGAAGCAGCTCCGCCCCCTCCAGCTGGACGTCGGGGAGCGCCGGCGTCACGAAGTCCCGCATCTCGCGGGAGGCGTTGCTGAGCGCCTCCGCCTCCTGCGCCGGCGCCCCGTTGGCGAGCAGCCAGCGCCGGACGTCCTCCACCAGCTGCTCCAGCTCCAGGTATCGGGGATGCACGAGGGGGACCTCCAGGCGGTGGAGATAGAGCTCGACGCCGGGCTCCGAGTGGAACACGCCGGCGCCTCCGTAGTGGTCGGGGTGTATGTGCGTCACGAGCACGCGCCGCAGGCGCCCTTTCGGCCCCGCCAGGCGCGCGACCGCGGCGCGGATGGCCGCGATCGACTCCTCCGAGTTCATCCCGCAGTCGACCAGGTCGACGGCCTCGCCGTCGGGGAAGAGAAAGCAGTTGACGCGCCCGTTCTCGAAGGGGATGGGGAGGGCAAGCCGGTGGACGCCGGTCGCGACCTCGTCGGGTGCGGGGCTCAAGTCCACGCCGCGATTGTGAGCCAAGGCCGGGCGCGAGCCCCCGCCCTCAAGGGCGCTCTCTAAGATGAGCGGGACGGCGCCGCCGGGCGTCGCGCAGCCAGGAGGACCAGATGACAGACCAGATCGACGCCGACGACGTCAGCCCGGACCAGGTGTTCGAGATGATGCCGCGGCTGCTGGACGCCGACAAGGCCGGCAGCACCGACGCCACCATCCTCTTCGACCTCAGCGGAGAGGGCGGCGGGAAGTGGTGGATCAAGGTCGCGGGGGGCAAGGCGGAGGGCGGCAAGGGCGACGCCGAGAGCCCCAGCCTGACGCTCTCGGCCGACGCCAGGGACTACGTCAAGATCGCGCTCGGCAAGCTGGACGGCACCTCCGCCTTCATGCAGGGCAAGCTCCGCGTCAAGGGCGACATGGGCCTGGCCATGCGCATGCAGACCATGTTCAAGCGCCCCTGAGAGCGCGCGGCCGGACGCGGCCGCCCGGGGCGGACTAGACCTGGAACCGCCAGGTCGAGAAGCCCTGCCGCATCTCGGCCGTGAGGGGCAGGTTGCCGGCGCCCTCGCGCACGGTCAGCTCGACGACGTGGTGGCCGGTGAGGGCGAACCACTGACTGGTCGAGGGCAGGAAGGCCGCCTCCTGGGCGTTGCCCCAGGCCAGGGGCTGGAGGCCGGGCGCATTCCCAACGTTGGAGGCGACCCAGTCCTGGAGCGAGGCGTTGGAGCCGCGCTCGTAGGTCCCGATGATCATGTACCCGAAGAGGCCCCGGTCGGGGCCGGTGGCGGAGTCGTCCGTGATGTCGAAGGTGAGGTCCATGCCCACCGGCGCCGGGCTCGACTGGGCCCGCTCGCGAAAGCGCCAAGAGGCCGGGTAGCAGAAGCTCCACCCCAGCTGGGTGTCGGCCAGCGGGTGGTCGCCGGACGGGCAGGCGACGCCCGCGCCCTCGGTCCCCACGCGGGGTGCGCTGGGCGCGGCGGGTGCCGCCTGGCACCCGGCCAGGCAGAGCGCAGCCGCGAGCGTAGCAAGGGCGGCCCGCGCGCGGCGCATTGGTTCGGTGGGGCGCATGGTGATGGCGGTCTGCTCTCCTTGGTCGTGGGCTCTCCCGGAGCCCAATAGGTGAGAACGCCGCGCGGGCCGATTTCCGGCTCCTCCACCTGATATGGAACTTGGCGACAATCGACATCACAGAAGAGGGAGAAACGTGATAGTGTGGGGCCATCATCCGGTGCCCGGCGGGGCCGGGTGGAGCATCTTTCCACCGACAAGGGGGTGCATGTCAGGGTGGCCATGAGCAGAGCTGAGAACCACGAATGGCGGGCTCGCCTGGAGTCCAACAGCCGGCAGCTGGCCGTTCTCGCCCATGCCTTCGAGGAGGGGGCCGGCCTGGGCGACTCCCTCCGCGACCGACTGGGCGGGGTCATGACCCGGGACTACGAGGACGCCGACTTCGCCTCCGCCCTCAACGAGCGGGAGACGAGCGACCTCTTGATCCACCTGCTGGCCGAGAACCGCGACCAGGTCGAGCGCGCCCTGGGCCGGCTGCGCGAGGGCGAGTACGGGTACTGCGAGGACTGCGGGCAGGCCATCGCCGCCGAGCGGCTGAGGTTCCAGCCCCAGGCCACGCGCTGCGTGGGCTGCCAGGCGCACCAGGACCGCCGGCAGAGGATCGCCTGAAGGGCCCCGGCGGGAAGTGGGGCGGGATCAGACCGGCGGGTGGGCCGGGCTCGACCTCGATGTGATGTGGCGCCAGTCGTCGCGCAGAAGGCGTGTGCACTCGAAGAGGAAGAGCGTGAGCGAGGCCGAGCCGCCGACTCCCGCGGCGACCGCGAAGAGGAGCCAGGGGTATCCGAGAGGCATATATCTGCCCCCAGGCTAGGCCCGGACCCGGCCTCAGTTCAGTGCGCCTGCTAACAACGGGAGTCGGGCCGGGCCCCCACCCGCGCGGTCAGAACCCGAAGGCAGACCAGGGCGGCGACGTCGACTTGAAGATCTGTCCCGCCCGGGCCAGCCCGCCCGCTGCGAGCTCGGTGAAGCCGCCCGCGACGGCGAGATCGGAAACCGGGTTGCCGCCCAGGTAGACAGCGCCCAGAGCGTCCGCCCCGGCCGCCACCTGAGGCCCGGCCTGGGTCGGTCGGCAGCTGGCCCGGCCGGCCTCCACCCGGAGCTCGTAGACACCCTCGTTCCAGGGACAGAAGGGATCTCTGACGGCCAGGATCAGGGTGCCCTCGCCCTCGTACCCGCGCGCCTCCAGCGCCCCCGGGACGTCGACCAGCCTCAGCCAGAGCCCGTCGTCGCTGACCGCCCGGACGGCGCGGGCGTCGGCCAGGAGGAGGCGGAGGGGCTCGGAGGGGGGACGGCGCCGGGCCACGACCGTCGAGACGAGGTCCATCTCCAGGCAGAATCGCCAGAGGGCGGCGTAGGCACTGTCGCCGGTCGCCACCAGGTGCAGCACCTCCAGGCGGCCGGCCGGCTGCCCGTCCGTCCAATCCGCCTTGAGGCGGTGGACCAGGCAGCCCTCCTCGCCGCCCACCTCACAGGCCACGAAGCGGGGCTCGGTCATGCCCTCCCGCCAGAGCGTCTCGTCGGCGATCATCTCCCGCCACCACTGGGGCCCCACCCCCACCATGCCCGGGCGCGTCCGCCGCACCCTGTCCCAGAGCGGGGCCATGACCGCGGCGGCGCCATCTTTGGGCACGTGCCGGAGGTGCGCGCCGGGCGCGGCCGGGCGAACGAACCGCGCCCGCGCCCGCTCGATCTCGAGGCGCGACTCCCAGGTCGCCACGCCATAGCCGTAGCGGCCGTAGATGGGGGTCTCCGAGGCATAGAGGATGGCGGCCAGGACGCCCCTCTCGTGCATCTCCTCGAGCTGGGCTCTCATGAGCCCGGTCAGGACGCCCCGCCGGCGGTGCGTCGGCAGGACGGCCACGAAGCTGACGGCGGCCACCTCGACCGAGCGGGGCCCGGGCACGGTCAGCGCCATGTCGAAGGCGACGGCCGAGCCCACCGCCGTGCGGCCCTCGAAGGCCAGGAGCCCGCGCCCGCCCGCGAGGATCTCGCGCTCGGCCTCCACGTGGGAGTCCTCCACCGGCCCCCACCCGAAGGCGGTGGCGTCGAGCTCGATGAGCGCCCTCACGTCCCCGGGGCCGGTGGCCCGCATCTCGATCACGGCCGCGTCCAGTGCCCGTCCGGGTCGAAACGTCGGATCTCCGCCAGCTCGCGGTCGGTGGGCGGCGGCGTCTCCTCCACGCCCCCCGGCACCTTCACCTCCCAGCCCGTCTCCTCGATCACGCGCCGCGCGCTGACTCCGGGGTGGAGGCTGGCCAGGCGGGCATCGCCGCCGCCCTCCGGGAACCTGAACACGCAGAGCGTGGTCACGATGGCGGCGGGGCCCCCGCCCGGGATGCCCCGGGCCGCCCGCCAGCCCGGGCTGCCGTCCCCGTGCCCCGGGGAGGTGACGTGGGAGACGCGCTCCACCAGCCGCCGGCGTTCGTGGCTCATGAGCGTCACCCAGCGCCGGGAGAGGACGGCGATGTCGGCGCCGCCGCCGCTGCCGGGCAGCCTGACGCGGGGCCGGGCGGGGCCCCCCACACTGGTGGTATTGAGGTTCCCGAAGCGGTCCACCTCGGCCCCGCCGATGAAGCCGAGGTCGACCAGGCCCTGCGCCATGAGGGCCATGAGGTTGGACATACGGGTCGCCCAAAGCGCCCCCGCCACGTTGGGAGGGTCGCCCATGGTGCCCAGGAAGGCGGCCGCCGGGCGATCCCTCATGAGGCCGACCTCGAAGAGGCCGCGCGCGCCGGGCGCGTGGGTGCTCTGCGCCACCGCGTAGGCGAGGATGGGCAGCCGCATGCCCACGAAGACCAGCTCGCGGTCGCGGATCTCGCGGGCGGCCACAGCCACCATCATCTCCGGCCCGGTCCAATCACTCATCGCCGTAGTCCACGGGGGCCGAGAAGCGGTGTCGCGTGATCCTGAGCGCGCCCACGTCGACCCTGGCCAGGTAGCCCGCCCGGTCCGCGACCCCGAGTACCCACTCGTCCAGCCACCCCCGGAAGCCCGCCTCGGTGCGCGAGCGCTCGTGGTAGTCGGCGAAGTGCGCGTGGTCGCGGCGCCAGTGCCCCTGCACCGGGGAGGGATGGGCGCCGCCCGGCTCGTGCACGACGGCCACCACCTTGGTCTCGGGTAGCAGGACGCGGTTGGGGTCGGAGAGGCTGACCTCGGCCCCGACCAGTTCCTCGCAGGTGAGGATGACGGCGCCGGCCGCCAGCCCCGCCTCCTCGCTCACCCCGAGCGGGCCCCAGAGGTGGGCGCGCCCCTCCCGGTCCGCCCGCTGCACGTGCAGAACGGTCACGTCGGGCCTGACCGCGTCCACCTGCACGAGGCCGCCCTCCGTCCTCAGTCCGGGGTTTGAGATCAGGATGTCGCTGCCCAGCAGCGTGCGGGTGGGCAGGCTGGGCACGTTCCAGGCGGCCGCCCAGAGGGCGAGCGAGATCGAGAAGTTCGAGTGGTCTCGCACCTCGAGGGGCGGCGAGCCCGCCTCCACGGCGCGCCTGTAGTTGTGGCCGAGGCCCTCCGAAACGTTCCCGACCCAGGCCGCGATGACGCGCTTTGCGCAGCCCGCGCCGATCATCTGGTCGAAGAGGCAGTCGGAGATGGGGCCGATCAAGGTCAACCCGCGACGGCCCTGCCGGATCATCTCGTGCGCGGCCGCGAAGGGGATGAGCGGCTCCAGCGCGGTCCCGATGGCGACGGCGGCGCCGTCGGGCACGAACCTCTCCACGGCCTCGGCCATGGTCAGGACCTTGCTCATGGCGGGGGCGCCGGGCCTCCCCTCCCGCCCGCCGGCGTCCCGCCTAACCGGAGATGGACCGCAGGTACCCCTGGTGGTTGCGCTCGATCTCCGTGATGGAGTCGCCACCGAACTTCTCGAGGAAGGCCTCCGCGAGCACGAGGGCGACCATGGCCTCCCCGATCACGCCCGCCGCCGGCACCACGCAGACGTCGCTCCTCTCGTAGTGGGCCTCCACCTTCTCCTTGCTGTTGAGGTCCACGGAGGGCAGCGGCTTGAGCATGGTCGAGATCGGCTTGAGGGCCACGCGGAGGTCCACGGGCTCGCCGTTGGAGACGCCTCCCGTGATACCGCCGGCGCGGTTGGAGAGGTGCCGGAAGCGGCCCTCCTGGTAGTCGATCTGGTCGTGAAAGGCGGAGCCGGGCCGGGCCGAGCCCGAGAAGCCGGCCCCGAACTCGACGCCCTTGACCGCGTTGATGCTGAGGATGGCCCCCGCCAGGCGCCCGTCCAGCTTGCGGTCCCAGTGCACGTAGCTGCCCAGGCCGAGGGGGACGCCGATCGCCACCACGCGGAAGGTGCCCCCCAGGGTGTCGCCCCGCTCCCGGGCGGAGTCGATGGCGGCCACCATGCGCTCCGAGGCGGCGGGGTCGGGACAGCGGACCGGGGAGGCTTCGATCTCGTCCTCCGAGAGGCCAGCGGGGTCGACGGCGTCGTAGCCGGCGTCCACCTCGCCGACCGACTGGGTGAAGCTGATGACGCGCATCCCGAAGTGGTCCAGCAGGCGCCGCGCGACGGCTCCCGCGGCCACGCGCGAGGCCGTCTCCCGGGCGCTGGCGCGCTCGAGCACGTTGCGGACGTCGGCGTGGCCGTACTTGAGGGCCCCGGCGAGGTCGGCGTGGCCCGGCCGCAGGCGGGTCACGGGCTTGGGCTCGAAGCCCTCCTTGCCGACGGCCATCTCCGCCGCCCAGTTGGCGTGGTCGCGGTTCTCGATGACGATGGCGATGGGGCTGCCGAGGGTGAAGCCCCCCCGCACCCCGCCCGCGATGCGACCGGAGTCCTTCTCGATCTTCTGGCGGTCCCCCCGGCCGTGGCCCCCCTGGCGGCGCGAAAGGTCGCGCCGGACGTCCTCCTGGGCCAGCTCCAGGCCGGCCGGGACGCCTTCCAGGATAACCGTCAGCTGGGGGCCGTGCGACTCCCCCGCGGTCAGCCACCGGAGCATGGCCGGATGATATCGAAGCGACCTACCATGGCCGGATGCCGGCCGGCCTGCCGCTCCCTTTCGAGCCCCCGCCCCGGGCCGGCGTGGGGGAGCTGAGGGCAGCCTTCGAGAGGCTCTGCGGGCTGGCTCTGACGGTGCCTGACGGGGCCCTCGAGCGGCCCTGGCCCTGGCGCGGCGACGAGCTCGACGTGCGCTTCGGCCTCTACCACGTGGGCGAGTCCTTGGGCGAGCTCACCGCCACCTTGGCCGCCCTGGGCGGGGGCGGGGCGACGGCCGCCCTGGCCCGGCAGCTGGGCCTGGCCCGCTGGGACCTCCACGGGCTCCTCCTGCCGCTCACCGACGCCGAGCTCGACCTCGAGCCCGCCGGCGAGTGGCCGCTCAGGACCGTGGTCGCCCACGCCATCGAAGCCCAGGGCTGGTGGACGTGGCTGCTCTCGGAGTGGGTTTCAGAGGCCCGCCGTGGCCTGCCCATCGAGGGCCACGGTCCCGACCGGGCGCCTCCCCGGGACGGCGCCGGCGAGGGCTCCCTGGCCGTCCTCCGAGCGCGCGCCGACGCCTGGATCGACGCCGCCCTGGGATGCCTGCCCGAGATCGAGGCGCGCGGGCTCCTGGGCGCCCCGGTGACGTGGTGGGACCTGCCCGTGACGGCCGGCTTTTACCCGCAGAGGATGGCCGCCCACCTCCTGGAGCACACCTTGCAGGCTGACAAGACGCTGGTTCTGCTGGGCCGCCGCCCCTCCGAGGTGGAGCGCATCGTGAGGCGGCTCTGCGGCGCCTACGCGCTGCTGGAGGCGGCCTGCACGGAGGCGAGCGCCGCCGCCGCCCTCGCGACGATGGCCGAGCAGGAGAAGGCCGCCGGCGAGCTCGCGAGCATCGCCGCCGCCCAGGCCTGAGAGGTGGGGGTCAGGAGCGCAGGATGACGCGGGCCGGGGCCCCGTCCGAGCCCTCGATCTTGAGGGGCAGGCAGAAGAGCTCGTAGGGACCCGGCTCGACCCCGCTCAGATCGAGCCCCTCGACCACCACCACGCCCGCCTCCAGGAGGGTGTGGTGGACCGGATGCGCGGGGGTCGCGTGATAGCTCTCCACGGAGAGGTAGTCAACCCCCACCAGCGCCACTCCCCTTTGGACCAAGCGGCGGGCCAGGTCCGGGCCCACGGCCACGAACTCGGTGTCGAAGGCGGGAGCCCCCTCCGCCAAGCGGCGTGAGTTGCGCGTCCGGAAGAGAACCCGGCGGGCGTCGCCGGCGGGCAGGTCC
>JBOHUY010000092.1:0-9070 GCA_050735015.1 Candidatus Dormibacterales bacterium
GCCGCCGCGCAGTGCCACGCGCCAATCCTCGCAGAGCAAGCGGCCCATGTCAAGGCATTAGTGTCTACACGCGGCGCCGATACGGACGCCTCTGGGACAGACATTCCAATACGCGATGGCCCTAAGAGGCCTACTTCAGGCCGTCGAACTTCCGGCTAGGGCAGCCGGGGCGGCCGCGCACCCTGCAAATGCAGGAGCACGCCCCAAAACCGGCCCCCCTCCCGCCCCTGAGGGTGGGAGGAGGCAGCGATCAGTGCGTGCAGACCTCGCCCGTGTCCGGACCCAGCGTGATGCTGGTCACGAGCTTGCCCTCGAGCGTCCGGCAGGCGGCCACCTTCACCGTCTGCGTCGCCAGGCCCGGGTTGACGAGCGCTGTGGCGTGGGTGTACGAGCGCTCGTAGACGCCCCCACTTGAGGTCATGGCGCCCAGGGGAGTGCCCACGTTCAGGTGGTCCCACGCGTTGGGGGTCGTGAACGCGGAGGGCCGGTTGGGGGACAAGAACGCGTAGTAAGCGGTCCCCATGGCGCCGAGCAGGAAGGAGGCCAGGGAGTAGGCGTGCCAGCGGTTCACCTCGGCCCGGCTGGCCCGGATCCAGACCTTGGTGGTCACGGCGACGGACCGCCCCAGCGCGGCCACCGCCCCGAGCATCTGCACGTCCTGCAGCCACGCGGCGGGCGTCTCGAAGTGGGTGATGGGCCGGGTCGCCTGCCGGAGCCAGGTCTCGGCCAGGCCTGCGTCGGCCTCGGTCAGCAGCTCGGAGCTGGGCGCCAGCGGGTCGTAGTAGCGGTAGCCGGCGTCGAGGCCGTTGGCCATCACGATTTTGCCCGGGACCGCGCTCCGCACGGCGCCGGCCAGGGCCGTGGTGGCGTCCATCCTCTCCTTGGTCGTCCAGGGCAGGCCGGTGGAGGGATTGATGGGGACGGCGTTCAGGAAGCTGCGGAAAAGGAGTGTGTCGCCCAGCATGTCGATGAAGCAGCCGTCGAAGGGCGCCCCCGCCAGGGCGGTGGCGCACTCGTGCGCCACGGTGGCCGCCCAGCCCGCGTTGCCGACGTCCATGAGGTAGTTGCCGAAGATCCGAGAGGTGATCTGGTGGCCGGAGGCGTCGTGCGCGTACCAGGAGGCCGGGTAGGTGCTGGCCTGGTGCTTCTGGGCGAAGCTTCCGTTGAAGTAGATGAGCACGACGAGCTTGGGGTTGGCCGCCTTCATGGCGCCCAGATAGCTTTCGAACTGGCCCTTGTGGGCGGCGACGAGGTCGAAGCTCCGGGCGATCTGCACGGCCTCGGCCGCCGTGTATCGCGTCCGGGGAGTCATGTAGGTGGGCGCGAAGTTCTGCATGTATCGGCCCGTCGCCGGCAGCCCGGCGGACGCGGGCGCCGCCGGCGCGGGGGTAGCGGCCCCCTGGGCCAGGTCCCTTTCCTGGGCCCGGACCGGAATCCCCTGACAGACGGCCAGGGCGCATGCGATGGCCACGGCTCGGATCGCTGCTGCCCGTCTCATGAACGCCTCCCGCCGCACCCCACGGACCGATTCGCCCGGGAGCGGGTCGTGCGGGCCTTGCCGGATCGAGCAAGATGATGCCACGGGGAGGTCGGCCTGCCAACCGGCAGGACGCCCACGGCCTGGGCCAAACGCCCTCGGCCTGACCCAGCCGCCGGGCGACCCTGCCCCGCGTGCGAGGCCGCCTCCTTCTGGAGGCCCCCCTACGCCGCGCCGGCCCCTCCGGGACCGGGAGGCGGCTCCGAACCACGCGAGCCCGGACCCCTTCCCGGACGGCCGTGGTGGCCGCCTCGAGGACCGTGCGGCGGCGGCGCCACCAGGTGCTCCGGGTCGACACCGAAGCGCTCCTGGAAGGCCTTGCGCACATAGAGGAGCCGGAGGGCGGTCTCGATCGCGGCCGCGCCCTCGGCGTTCCCGGGGGGGACCTCCCGCTCCGCCACCCTCTTCAGCGTGCGGACCGTCTCCACCCCGCAGCCGGTCGCCTCCATCAGCCGCCGGGCTAGCCTGGCGATGGCCTCGTCACGGGGGCCGTAGCGCAGCCGTCCGTGCTCACGGGAGGGGCTGATGATCCCCTGCTCCTCCCAGTAACGGAGGACGCGGGGACTGAGGCCGACTCGCTCGGCCAGCCGGGGGATGGCGACCAGGTCTTCGTGATCTTCCAAAATCTTGTAACCTAACAGCGAAGAGTCGCTTCTCGAGCGGCGAACTCGACGGCCACCTCCGCACGACGCAGCCGGATCACACCATGCTCACAGAACTCGATAAATATTACAGGATTTCCGCTCAATCCTTGCTGAGACCAACCCTCGTGCTGGCCGCCGCCGCCCTGGCCGCCGCGGGCGTCGAGGGGGTCATGCGCCCGGGGCTCCTGCCGGCGGGCCTGGGGCGTGCGTGGCCCCCCTTCACGCTAGTGGCCGGCCTTTGGGTGATCGGCAGGATGAGCGCCCGGGACGGGCTCTTCGATGCCTGCGGGGCCTGGCTCGCCCGCGCTCCCGGGCCCCCTCTCATCATGTTCGTCGCCCTGGAGGCCCTGGTGGCCGCGGTGACGGCGCTCTTGAACCTCGACACCGCCGTCCTCTTCTTGACGCCCGTCGTCCTGGCCGCGGCGCGGGCGCGGGGGCTGCCCGCGCGGCCCTTCGTCTACGGCGCCGTCCTGATGGCCAACTCGGCCTCTTTGCTCCTGCCCGGCTCCAACCTCACCAACCTGCTCGTCCTGGGCGGCCACGTCGGCGGCCCCGCGTTCGCGGGCGGCATGGCGCTTCCCTGGCTGGCCGCGACGGCGATCACGACAGCCGTCGTCGCGGTGGCCCACCGTCGCGACCTGGGCGTGCCCGCGGCGCCGCCTCCCCCCGCGGCCCGGCCGCGCCTCCGCCTGGGTAGTGGCTGTCTCGGCACCGCCCTGGCCGCACTCGCCGTCGTCTTCACGCCCCAGCCCGCGCTGCCGGTCCTGGCCGTGGCGCTGGCCCTGGCCTCTTGGCGGATCCTGCGGCGGGGCCCCGGCGAGCGAGCCCTCCTGGCGCCCTCCATGCTTGCCGCGACCTTCCCGCTCTTCGCGCTCACGGTGGTGGTCGGGGGCCTGGCCTCCGCGTGGGCCCTCCCGAGCTCACTGCTCGCGCACGCCGGGGCCTGGGAGACGGCGGCTGCGGGCGCCGGCATCGCGGTGGCCATCAACAACCTCCCGGCCGCGACGCTCCTGGGGGCGCACCCGGCGGCGAACCCGGCGGCGCTCCTGGTCGGTCTGGACCTCGGCCCCAACCTGGCCGTCACCGGGTCGCTGTCGGCGGTGCTCTGGATGCGGGTGGCGCGCGAGTGCGGCGCCGAGGTCTCGCCAGCCGCCTACTCCCGGCTGGGGATCGCCGTCGCCCTGCCGGCCATGGCGGCCGCCACCGGCCTGACGCTTCTCTCGTGGCCTCTTTGAGGTCCTGCCCCTGCTACTGTGGCGTGGTCATGGGGCGGCGGCGAGAAGGCGACCTGCTGGCCCGCCTGATGGGCGCCTGGGCGGGCCTGCAGCGCGGTGACCAGGCGGGCCTCTCCTCGATCCTGGCCGAGGGCGTGGTCTGGCAGGGCGTCCTTCCCGGGCAGGTCTGCAACGGCCGGCACGAGGTCGTGGACTTCATGGCGCCGCGCGGCCACGGACTCGCCCCCATCACGAGGATGGAGGCGGAAGAGATCGGGGACCGGGTCGCCCTCTCGGTGCGCGGCCCCGCCTTCCCGAAGACAGACGTTCATGAGGCGGACGATCCGCGTTCGCTCGTCTTCACCTTCCGAGACGGCCTGGTGGTCAGGATCGACAGCTTCGCCACGCCTGAGGCCGCCCTCCAGATGGCGGCCGGCTGAGGCCGGCGCCGCTCGACCCCGCCGTCGCGCCCCGCGGGTCTCAAGCCGGAACGCATGTACCGCATTGGAGAGCCGATGTCGGCGCCCGGCCCAGGCTGATCGGGCAGGCACCAGGTGGGAGGCCCGTCTCTTCCCCCCCAGCCGCGAGCCGCCGCCCGAAGGTGGGCTCCCTCCCGGCCGCTCAGGTGAATCCCCCATGACGGCCGGCCCCCGATCAAAGACGGCGGAGCCGGTAGTGCCAGAGATCGAACCAGTTGACCAGGCGGGCGGGTACGGCGCCCGCCCCGGTTTCGTCGGGCAGCTCCTCGGGCGCCACGCGGCCCTCCTGCTCGAGCGCCCAGCCCACGAACCGGGCCTTCACCTCCTCGGGGGTGAGCCCCGTGCGCAGGGGGCCGAGGCCCCGGCGCGCGAAGCCGTACAAGAACAGGGTGGCGCCCTGACGGGCCAGCGCGGTGATCCCCACCACGTAGGGATCCCGACCCTGGTCCGGCAGCGTGTGGAAGCAGCCAGCGTCGAGCAGGAGGCCAAAACCATCCCCGAGCTTGAGGTCGCCCAGGCGGGTCACGTCGCCCTCCAAGAAGCGCACCGACAGCCCGGCCGCGTAGGCGCGCCGTCGCCCTTCGGCCAGGGCCGCCGGGACCATGTCCACCCCGGTCACGTCCCAACCGTGCCGGGCCATGCAGACGGCATTGGTCCCCGTGCCGCAGCCGAGGTCGAGGGCCAGCGCCGGTTGAGGGCGGTCGGCGGTCTCGAGGAAGGCGACCAGGTGGGGGGCGGGCACCCCCCTGTCCCAAGGGGTGAATCCACCTCGGTAGGCGAGGCGGTACACGGTCTTGTACCACTCCCCGCCGGTCCGGGCGTACCGCCGGCGGCCGACGGCGACGCCCAACCCCAGCGCGGCCAGCGCGAGGGGCGCCCACCGCGGCGGGCGCCTCATCCGGGACTCACTGCCACGGGACCCAGTATGCCGGGCAGCCCCATGGCCCGACGGAGGACGCCGTGACGGCGAGAGCGGCAGGGCGATCGGCGCGCCTCCCGCCGGCGCGTCCGCCCTGAAACGGCTCCTCACGCCGGCCACGACGGCGACCGGGCCCGCCGGTCCGCCGCGGCGCCGTTCGGAAAGGCCGCCGCGGCCGCCAGTCCCGCCGCCATCGCGCGGCCGGACGAATGCCCGAACCTCAGCAGCGGGCGTACGTCGCCGAGCTCCAGCAACGCGTGTGCGGGCTCCGGCAACTCGCCCCTGGAGGCGTGCCGAAGGAGGGTCGCCGAAAGGCTGGTGGTCCTCGGAGCGGCCGCGTCAGCGATCGCGCGTGCCTCGCTGAGGCGGCCGTGAAAGAGGACCAGCCCGGCCGCATACCCGGCCAGGAGGTCGTCGCCCGCCGGGGTCAGTCCCGGACCGCGTCCGGCCAGCCACTCAGGGTCAGGGGGACGGGCCGGCCGGGACTCCGTCCGGGGCCGGACCCGGACCGGAGGGCGCGGCTCCCAGAGGGGCCCCGCCCGGACCTCCTGCCCGTCCACGAGGAGCCGGCCTCCTCCGATGAGGCAGGGCTGGCCGGCCGCGAGCCTGGCCTCGCATTCCACGCCGTTCGGCATCCGCGGCTGCCCGGGCCCGGTCAGGGCCAGGACCCAGCCCCCGAAAAGCACGTACCCATGCCCGAGCCCGACGCCCTCGCGAGTCGGCCCGAAAAGGCGGTGCACCAGTGCCCGGCTCACCGAGCGGGCAGGCGCGCATCTCACACGAGCCGGCTCCGCGCCCGGTTCGGGGCCTGCAAGGCCGGGGACGTCATCGGCCGCCATCCCGCGTGAGAGGTGCGCCCGGCTCGCGGAGAGCCGCCTCCCGGTAGGCCCGCCACCCGCCGTGGCTCGAGATGTCCGGATGCGACTGCGCCAGGCCTTTGGGGTAGAGGATCCCGTCCACCCATCTGCCGTCCTCGAGCTCGACGGAGCCCCTGTAGAGGTGGGGGGGTTCGCCGGACCGAACCTTCTTCCAGACTCGACCGGGGACGTCATAGAGCTCCCCCTCGATGGCGACGCCGCCCTCCGCGACACGGTACATGCCGGGATGGACGTCCCCCACCGTGTGCAGGCGGTAGTGCGGCGCCGTGCGCAGCCTGGCCACGAACGTGGCGCCCGTCAGGTTGCCGTTGAGCGGCAGTCCCCGCATCAGCGTCCCGTTGACGAACAGGAGGGAGGAGGCCGGTTCGCGGCCACCTCCCGACGCGGAATCGGCTTCCATCACGCCGGCACCACAGCCTCGGGGGATTCCTGGGCCGGGGCCGCAGCCGCGGTGCGCTCGTCCTCCACGACCAGACCGGGCAGGTACTGCTCCTCCATGGTGTGGGGCCGGGGCACGATGCCGAGGACTCTCGAACACACCAGGAAGGCGAGGGACATGGCCGCGTACGCGACGGCCACGTCCCAGGTTTCAGAGAAATTGCACCCGTTCTGGGTGCAGGCGATGCTGGGGGCGTGGATGAGCCCCACGAGGGCCAGAAGAGCCCCCACGCCGGAGTAGATGGCGGCCTTGGTGAACTCTCGGTCTATGACCAGGACCGTGATCGCCCCCAGCGTCAGGCCGGCCAGGACCGCGCCACCCCCGAGGCGGAGCAGGCCGTCGTAGACGACGCCGTTGGCCGACAGCGCGGCCAGGCTCACGTGCCCGGGGCCGGTGCCGCCGATGGTGACGTGGGCGGCGCTGAGCGCGCTGCTGATGAGGCCCTGCGCCCACTGGGCGAGGTTGGGCACGAACGCAACGATCACCCCCGCCGCATGCGCCCTGGGCACGGCCTGGGTGGCCTGCGCTCCGATGATCATCGCGATGTAGAGAAGGACCGGCACGAGCGCCTGGATCGGGAAGATGGCCAGGAAGAAGGAGACCAGGCCCGACAGGCAGACGAATCCGATGAAGATCCCCGTGATCAGCGAGTAGCCGATGCGGCCGCCGCTCTGCTTCCAGCCCGGGTGCCCGACGTAGATGGCGGGCGGGAAGGGGCTGCCGAGGCCGGCACCCACGACGGCCGCGATGCCGTCCGCGGCCAGGATGTGCCGGAGGTTGTAGCGGTCGCCCGCCGCGGCCGCGCTCTCCGTGTTGTTCATGCCCTCGGTCACGTTGAAGACCCCGAGCGGGATGGCTGTAGCCAGCAGTGGAGAGATGGCGTGCAGCCCGTTGAACAGGTGGGGGACGTTCCCCGGCACCGGCAGGTGGAGCCCGAAGACGGCCAGGGAGCCCGAGAAGGCGGCCATGTGGAGCTCGGCCCGGGTCGTGGCCCCACCCTCCAGGGCGATCCAGCCCACGGCCGTCGCCAGCAGCACCGCCACCAGGCCGATGGGCAGGTTGGCGGGCAGGCGGATGTTGGCGAACCAGCCGATCAGGATGATGCCGAAGGCGGTCATCGCCACGTAGGGCGCCTGCCACATCTCCGCGGCGGGGAGCATGGCGATGAACGTGATGGCGATGCCGGCCTCAGCGCCGAGCAAGGCCGCGCGCGGCGTGATCCTCTGAACCGCGGGTCCGATGAACACCCCGATGAGGACCACAACCCCCACGATGAAGGCCCAGGCCAGCCCCGCCTCCCAGGCCAGGACCGGATTGTGCGTCGCGATCAGGGTCGGCAGCATGATGACGGCGGTGACCAGGAACATGTGGGGAACGCTGGGCCCGTAGGGCATGGCCGCTACCGTCGCTCTGTTCTCGCGGCGCGCGAGACGGTAGGCGAGGAAGGCGTAGTAGAGGTTCCCGATCACCATCTCGATGCCGAGCGCCGGCAGGATGGAGCCGTAGACGATCACGCCGGGGCTGAAGTGCAGGACGAAGATGCACAGGCCCGTGAGCACGATCACGTTCAGCAGGACGTTTATCCCCAGCCCGAAGAACGCGTTCAGGTCACCGGTCACCCAAAGTGGGATGCGTACGCGCTGTCCCGCGGTGGCTTCTGCCATTCTCGACTCCTGTTCCCTACCTGGCGGCCGGCGTGGGCGTCCCCAAGGCTTCTAAGAGGTCGGCGGAGCTGGAAACCCAGCCGAATATGCCGCCTTGCGCCACGACCATCTCGAGCGATACGCGATGGAACTCCGGGAAATAGGACCCGCAGCAGTCGGAGAGGACAAGGCACTCATAGCCACGATCGTTGGCGTCCCGTACCGTCGTCGTCACGCAGACCTCGGTGGTGACGCCCGTCACGACCAGCGAGCCGATGCCCCAGTTGCGCAGCAGGGGATCGAGATCGGTCCCGAAGAACGCCCCCTTGCCGGGCTTGTCGATGACGGGCTCGGTCTCGAGCGGCGCAAGCTCCGAGACGATGCCGTGACCCTGCGAGCCCCGGATCAGGACTCTGCCCATGGGTCCCACGTCGCCGATGCGGACCGATAGCCGGCCCCGTTCCAGCTTGCTGGGCGGGCAGTCGGAGAGGTCGGGACGGTGTCCTTCGCGGGTGTGGACGACCCGCAGGCCGGCCTGGCGCCACGCCTCCAGCAGGCGCCGCAGCGGCGGGATGACGGCGCGCAAACCGCGGACATCGTTGCCCAGCTGCTCGCCGAACCCGCCCGGCTCCACGAAATCGCGCTGCATGTCGATGACCAGTAGCGCCGTGGAGGCGGGGTTGAACTCGAAGGGATAGGGACGGCCGGGCACGCTCAGTCTCGGGTCGCCGCCGGTCGGGCCGGTCGCCGTCATGTCAAGACCTCCTGCTCGCCCGATCCGCCGCCGTTCATGCCGTGGTCTCCTCCCTCGCGGCCACGCGGGCGACGATCCGGGTCCCGGTCCGGCCGGTGAGGGCGTCGGGCAGCCTCTCCGGTGACGTGATCAAGACCTCCCGGCCTCCGCTCTGCAAAAACTGCAGTGCGGCCTCCACCTTGGGGCCCATGGAGCCCTTCGCGAAGTGACCTGCGGAGGCGTAGGCAGCCATCTCTTCGGCGGACACCGTGCCCAGCCAGCGCTGGCCCGGCTTTCCGAACTCGACCGCGACCTGGGGAACCCCCGTTGTCATGACCAGGAGGTCGACACCGAGGCCGGCGGCGAGAAGTGCGGCCGCGAAATCCTTGTCCACGACGGCGTCCACCCCGCCGTACGTTCCGCCTCTCTCGACGACGGGGATCCCCCCGCCCCCGGCGGCGATCACGATGCACCCGGCGTTCACCAGGTGGCGCACGGCCTCCAGCTCCAGGATTCGAACGGGTCGTGGAGAAGGCACCAGGCGCCGCCACCCCCGACCCGAGTCCTCCGCCATCGGCCAGCCC
>JBOHUY010000093.1:0-2157 GCA_050735015.1 Candidatus Dormibacterales bacterium
CCTTTTGCCCCAGGGCGCCCAGCTGCCCCCCCTGGGGCGCCCCTTCTCGCCCCCGCCCGGCGCCGTGGCGCCCCCCGCGGGCGCGCGCAGGCACCGGGTCGCCTTTTTGACCGGCTGCGTGATGCCCATCTTCTACCCCGAGGCGCACAGGGCATCGGTGCGCCTTCTCCAGCTGGCCGGCTGCGAGGTCTGGTTCCCCCCAGGCCAGGCCTGCTGCGGGGCGCTCTTCGCGCACAACGGGGACCTCGAGGGCGCCCGCAGGCTGCGGGACGCCAACTCGCGGGCCTTCGGGATGGAGGCCTTCGACGCCCTCGTCGTCAACTCGGCCGGGTGCGGGTCGCACCTCAAGGACTTCTATCCCAACCTGGGCGGCCGCGTGAAGGACCTCTTCGAGTTCCTGGACGAGGTGGGCCTGCCCCCGCCCGCCCGCGAGGTGCGGGCCCGGGTCACCTACCAGGACCCCTGCCACCTGGTCCACGCCCAGAGGGTGCGGGCCCAGCCCCGCCGCCTGCTCCGCTCGGTGCCGGGCGTGGAGTTCGTGGAGATGGCCCACGCGGACATCTGCTGCGGGTCGGCCGGCATCTACAACGTCCTCGAGCCCGAGATGTCGAAACGGATCCTGGCCGAGAAGATGGAGGAGCTGGCGGCAGTACGCCCCGAGGTGGTGGTGACGGCCAACCCGGGCTGCCAGATGCAGCTGGCGGCGGGGCTCGCCGCCGTCGGCTCGGCGGTCCCCGTCAAGCACCTGGCGGAGCTCATCGCGCAGGCCTACTGAAGCCCGGGGGCGCTACCCGACCAGCGCCACCGCCATGGTCACGTTGTCGGGCGCGCCCCGCTCAAGGCAGCGCGCCACGACCTCGTCCGGGGCCAGCTCGGGGGCCGTCGTCGAGAGCACCTCGCGGAGCTCGTCCAGGCCCACCGAGGCCGTCTCCACGCCGTCCGTGCAGAGCGCGATGACGTCGCCCGCGCGGAGCTCCATGTCCGTCGAGTAGGCCTGCACGTGCTCCCAGACGCCCACCGCCCGCGTCAGCCGGTGCTTCAGGGGGTGGTCTTTGGCCTCGTCCTCGCTGATCACGCCCAGGCGGGCCTGCTCGGCCGGCCAGGAGTGGTCCTGGGAGAGGACGCGCAGCTTGCGGGCCCGGACCAGGTAGGCGGGGCTGTCGCCCACGTTGACCACCGCCACCCGCCCGCCACCCAGGGCGGCCGCCACCAGCGTGCAGCCCATGCCCGCGCGCGCGGAGTCCTGGCGGGCCGCCCCCAGGACGGCGGCATTGGCGGCCTCGAGGGCGGCGTGCAGGCGGGCGGGGGTGGCCCCGGACTGGCCGTCGTGCTCGATGTGGGCGGCGAAGGCGTCGACCGCGAGGCTGCTGGCCAGGCGGCCGGCGGCGTGCCCGCCCATGCCGTCGGCGACCACGACGAGGGCGTCCAGGCCGCCCGTGCCGGTCACGGCCACCACGCAGTCCTCGTTCTCCCGCCGGATGAGCCCGGCATCGGTGGCCGCGCCCAGCCGCACGGGCCCGGCGCCCGCCGCCGGTTGCACGTCGGGGGCACGGGCCGGGTCGGCGGCCATCAGAGAGCCGAGAACTTCACCGCGTTCTGGCCGATGGTGATGCGATCGCCGTCCTCCAGCTGGCGCTCCTGGACCTGCTGGCCGTTGACCAGCGTGCCGTTGGTGCTGCCGAGGTCGACGATGTGGTAGCGGTCACCGCGCCGCTCGACGCGGGCGTGGTGGCCCGAGGTGGCCGGATCGCGGAGGATGAGTTCGTTGTCGGCCGCCCGGCCCAGCCTCACCGCCGCCCCGGTCAGCCGGAAGACGTGGCCGCTGTCGGGACCGGTCTCGAAGTTGAGCTCGCCCCCCGCGATGGGCGCGGGCGGGGCGGGGATGGCGGCGGAGTCGACGACCATGGTCTCACCGGTGCCCTCGGCAGTCCCGTGGGAGCCGGTCCCGTTGGGGGCCTCGATGCCGCTGGTGTCGATGACCTGCGTCTCGGCCAGCCCGGCCGGGCGCGGGGGGAAGGCGGGCGGCGCTTGAGAAGGCGACGCCGGGCTCGAGGGCGCGCCCTCGGCAGGGCCCCAGGACTCTGCCCAGGAGCCGTCCGCCGGCTCGGGCGCGGCCGGCGCCACCTCGGCGGGCGCGGCCTCGGGGGAGGCCCAAGC
>JBOHUY010000094.1:0-8624 GCA_050735015.1 Candidatus Dormibacterales bacterium
CGGACGCGGGTCGGGCCTCAGTACCCGGCCAGCTTCCTCATCGCGGCCGCGATCTTCTCGGGGTTGGGCATGAAGGCGTCCTCCTGGGGCTTGTTGAAGGGCATGCCGGGCACGTCTGGCCCGGCCAGCCGGGTCACGGGGCCGTCCAGGTGCTCGAAAGCCTGCTCGGAGATGACGGCCGCCACCTCGGCGCCGAAGCCCCCCGTCAGGTTGTCCTCGTAGACGATGAGGGCCTTGCCGGTCTTGGCCACCGAGTCGAGGATGGTCCGCACGTCGAGGGGGCGCAGCGTGCGGAGGTCGACCACCTCGACGCTCACCCCCTCGCCGGCCAGGACCTCGGCCGCCTCCAGGCAGTAGTGCACCATCAGGCCCCAGGCGAAGACGCTCAGCCTGGACCCCTCGCGCCGGACCGCGGCCGGGCCGATGGTCACGAGCCTGTCGCCGTCCGGGATCTCCCCCTTGATGAGCCGGTACATCTTCTTGTGCTCGAAGAACATGACCGGGTCGGGGTCCCGGATGGCCGACTTGAGCAGGCCCTTGGCGTCCTCGGGCGTGGAAGGGATGACGACCTTGAGCCCGGGCACATGCGCGTAGAAGGCCTCCACCGACTGCGAGTGGTAGAGGCCGCCGTGCACTCCGCCGCCGAAGGGGGCCCGGATCACGATCGGGCATTGGAAGTCCCCGTTGGAGCGGTATCGGATGCGAGCCGCCTCGCTCACGATCTGGTCGAAGGCGGGGTGGATGAAGTCCGCGAACTGGATCTCGGCCACCGGCAGGAGGCCGTTGAGGGCGGAGCCGATGGCGACGCCGACGATGAGGGACTCCGCCAGCGGGGTGTCCAGGACCCGCGCCTCACCGAACCTGGCGTAGAGGCCGTCGGTGGCCAGGAAGACGCCGCCCTTCTTGCCCACATCCTCGCCCAGCACCCACACGCGCTCGTCCCGCTCCATCTCCTCGGCGAGCGCCTCCCTGACGCCCTCGATGAGGGTCTTGACGGCCACCTAGCCCTCCTCGGCGAACACGTGGCGCATGATGTCCTCGACCCCGGGCGGGGCCGCCGCCTCCGCCTCCGCGACCGCCTCCTCGACCTCCTCCGCGCAGTCCTGGTGGAGGCGGTCGTCGTCCTCGGGGGAGATCAGCCCCTCGTCCAGAAGGTGGTTGCGGAAGCGCTCTATGGGGTCGCGGTGCAGCATCGCCTCCAGCTCGTCCTGGGGGCGGTAGCGCCGCTGGTCGTCGTCGGAGGAGTGGGAGGTGAAGCGCGCGCACTTGACGACGAGGAGGGTCGCCCCGTCGCCCGCGCGGGCCCGGGCGACCGCGCGGGCGGCCACCTCGTGGACCGCCAGGATGTCGCCCCCGTCCACGGTCTCGCCCGCGATTCCGTAGCCGGCGGCGCGGCGCGCGACGCTGTCGACCCCCATCTGGAGGCGGTGCGGGACCGAGATCGCGTAGTCGTTGTCCTGGACCATGCACAGGAGCGGGAGCCGGTGGATGCCGGCGAAGTTGAGCGCCTCGTGCCAGTCTCCCTCGGAGGTGCTGCCCTCCCCGAGGCAGGTGAGCACGACCTCGTCCAGCCCCCGGGCCCGCGACGCGTACGCGATGCCCGCCGCGTGCACGACCTGCGTCGCCACCGTGCTCGATGTGGTCGCGATCCTGGCCCGCCGGAGGCCGAAGTGCGAGGGCATCTGGCGGCCGCCCGAGCTAGGGTCGTCGGCCCGCGCGAAGATGGAGAGCATGAACTCGCGCGCCGTCAGCCCGACGGTCATGCAGAGCGCGAGGTCTCTGTAGTAGGGCACCACCCAGTCGTGCCCCGGCCTGAGGGCCGAGCCCGTGCCCACCTGGGCCGCCTCGTGCCCCTGCCCGGAGATGACGAAGGGGGCTTTGCCCTGTCGGTTCAGCACCCACATCTTCCGGTCCACGGCGCGGGCCATGACCATGTGGTGGTACATCGCTCGCAACCGCTCGGGGTCGAGCTCGGGCCCTTCCCAGCGGGGGGGCCTCGCGGTGGCCGTCCGAGGATCGTTCGGATCCGGGACCGCGGATGTCATCTGGCCCGATTATAGAAGCGGGTTTCCGGCCTCCAACCCGCCCCCTTACGCTCGCCCGGGGGCGGGCGGGGGCGGCCGGCGGGGCAGGCCCCCGGCTCATCGACTCGAGGCTCGGCGCTACACTCTGAGACTGGGCCGGCCGGGCAACCCAGGGGGGAGGGACTCAGTCCCGGCGGAGGTTGGATCGAGATCTCTTACTCGACCGATGTGAAGGACGAGCTGGCCGGACTGGTGCCCGCTCGTCCGTGCTGCCAGATGAGCGAGCTGCTCGGCATCTTCTATGCCAGCCGGGGGCGGCTGGTGGAGGCCAGGCCCGGCCAGGCCGCCTACTTCTCGCTCCTCAAGAACACCGTCGCCCGCAAGGTGGTCCGGCTGGGCCGCAGCATCGCCAGGATGGAGGCCCGGTACCGGGCCGTCAAGAGTTCCAAGCGCACCGCCTTCCTGATCGAGCTCCCCCTGCCGACGGGCATGGAGGGCGCCTTCGCGCGCTCCGCCGCGCGCTCTCTGCCCGAGGCCACCTGCGACCGCAAGGCCTTTCTGCGCGGCTTCTTCCTGGGCTGCGGGTCCGTGAACGCGCCCAGCGCCCGCTACCACATGGAGTTCGTGGTGCCCACGCTGGGCTGGGCGACGGCGGTCCTGCGGCTCGCCCACGAGATGGCGGCCCGAGCCGGGATGATGGAGAGGGAGGGCCACCACGTCGTCTACGTCAAGGAGGGAGACAGCATCGTGAGGCTGCTCTCGCTCATGGGCGCCAGCCGGGCCGTCATGGAGTTCGAGAACGCGCGCGTCGTGCGCGAGGTCCGAGGGCAGGTCAACCGCCGGCTCAACTTCGAGACCGCGAACATCGACAAGACGATCGGTTCCGCTTTGAGGCAGGTCGAGGCCATCGTCTCCCTGGATCGCGCGGGGGCCATGGAGAGGCTCTCGCCGGCCCTCCGCGAGATGGCCCGCAGGCGGCGGGAGAACCCCGAGCTGAACCTGGCCGAGCTGGCCGGGCGGATGGGTCTCACGAAGTCGGCCGTGAACCACCGCCTGCGCAGGCTGGTCGAGCTCTCTCAGGACGCCCACGAGCACCAGAAGACCTCGGCCGGGGGGCGCAGCGCGTAAGGTCGGCGGCGCGCCACCTCCCGGGCACCAGCGGATACATTTAGAGGGCTGATGAACCAGGGCTCAGGGCATCCTGCCCCGCCGGCGCCGGGCCGCCCAGACCGCCCGCCTTCCGGCCCGGTTCCCGCGGCCCTTCCCGACGGGTCGCCGGGGCGCGCGGCGAAGGCGCCGGCGGGGATCGGTGGATCGGCCTGCGAGCCTTGTCCGCCGGCCTGGTAGCCGGTCCGGCGTCCGGCCTCTGAGGGAGCGGAGAGAAGCGAAGGGGGATGTCTTTGTTGAAGGTCGGCGTCAACGGGTTCGGCCGGATCGGACGCAACATCTACAGGGCCGCCCACGAGCTCAATCCTGAGATCGAGATCGTGGCGGTCAACGATCTCGGGGAGGCGGCCACGTTCGCCCACCTTTTGAAGCACGACACTGCGCTGGGGACGTTCGAGCCCGAGGTCCGGGCCGAGGGCGAGGATATTCTGGTAGACGGGCGCCGGGTGCGCTTCATGTCGCACAAAGATCCTGGGGACCTGCCCTGGAAAGACCTCGGCGTCGACATCGTGATCGAGTCCACGGGCCTGTTCACGGACGCCGACAAGGCACGCGCCCACATCACCCGGGGAGGCGCCCGGAAGGTCATCATCTCAGCCCCCGCCCGCAACCAGGACTACACGGTCGTGATGGGCGTCAACCATCAGGGCTACGACCCGGCCTCGCACGACGTCATCTCCAACGGCAGCTGCACGACGAACTGCCTTGTGCCCCTGGTCAAGGTGCTGCAGGACTCGTTCGGGGTCGAGCGCGGCATGATGACGACGGTGCACGCGTACACCGCCGACCAGCGGCTGCAGGACCTGCCCCACAAGGACCTGAGGCGCGCGCGGGCGGCGGCCGACAACATCATCCCCACCTCCACCGGCGCCAACCGGGCCGTGGGTGAGGTCATGCCCGAACTGAGCGGTCGCTTCCGGGGCCTCGCCTTCAGGGTCCCGGTACTGGACGTGTCGGTGATCGACCTCACCGCCCAGATCGGGCGCGCCGCCACCGCCGAGCAGGTCAACCTGGCCTTCGAGGAGGCGTCGACGGGCTCGCTGAAGGGCATCCTGCGCGTCTCCCACGAGGAGCTGGTCTCATCGGACTTCAAGGGCGACCCTCATTCCTCGATCGTGGACGCGCCGCTCACTGAGATGCTGGGCGACGACTGGGTCAAGGTCGTGTCCTGGTACGACAACGAGTGGGGCTTCAGCTGCCGCATGGTGGACCTCGTGGCGTACGTGGCCGAGCGCCTTTGATGGCGGCGGCCTCCGCCGCCGGGGGCCGGACCTGAAGGCCTCCTACGACACCGCTCAGGTCGCAGGCCGGCGGGTGCTGGTCAGAGAGGACCTTAACGTCCCCCTGCGCGACGGGAAGGTGGCCGACGACACGCGCATCAGGGCCGCGCTGCCCACCCTGGGCGGCCTCTCCGAGCGGGGCGCGCGGGTGGTGGTGGCCTCCCACCTGGGGCGGCCCGGGGGCAGGCCCGACCCCGCCTTCTCCCTGCGGCCGGTGGCGGGCCGCCTGGCCGAGCTGCTGGACAGAAGGGTGGCCTTCGCGCCCGACTGCATCGGCGCGCCCGCCCGGGAGGCGGTGACGGCCCTCGGCGACGGCGACCTGGTGCTCCTGGAGAACCTGCGCTTCCATGCCGGCGAGGAGGCCGACGACCCCGACTTCGCGGCCGCCCTGGCGGCCCTCGGCGAGCTCTTCGTGGAGGACGCTTTCGCCGCCTGCCACCGCGCGCACGCCTCCGTCGTGGGCGTGGCCCGGCGCCTGCCCGCCTACGCCGGCGCCCTCCTCCTGTCGGAGCTGGAGGCACTCCACCGGGCGCTCGACGACCCCCGGCGCCCGCTGGTGGCCATCGTGGGGGGGGCCAAGGTCTCCACCAAAGCGGAGGTGCTGCGGAGCCTTCTGCCCCGCGTCGAGGCGCTCTTGGTCGGGGGGGCCATGGCCAACACCTTCTTCAAGGCCCGCGGCGCCGAGGTGGGGGCGAGCCTGGTCGAGGACTCCGCCCTCGAGGAGGCGGCGGCCGTCGACCGCCTGGGGGGCGAGAAGCTGGTCCTGCCCGTGGACGCGCTCTGCGCCCGCAGGCCGGAGGCGGGCCAGCCGACCCGGGTCATGCCCGTCGGCGAGATCGAGCCCGGCTGGATGATCCTGGACCTGGGGCCGGAGTCGGTGCGCCTTTTCGGCGGGCGCCTGGAGGGCGCGGGCACGGTCGTCTGGAACGGCCCCCTGGGTGTCACCGAGATACCCGACTTCCTCGGCGGCACGCGCCAGGTGGCGGAGGCGGTGACCGCCTCCGGGGCCTACACCCTGGTCGGTGGCGGGGACACCGCGGCGGCCGTCCGGGAGCTGGGCATGGCCTCGCGGTTCTCGCACGTCTCCACGGGCGGAGGGGCCACCCTCGAGTACATGGAGGGCAAAGAACTGCCGGGCGTGGCCGTCCTGCCCGAGGCCTGAGCGGCTGATGGCTGGGCGACGGCCCCTGGTCGCGGGCAACTGGAAGATGAATCCCCTCGACGCCGCCTCGGCGGTCGCCCTGGCGCAGGCGACGGCGCGCGCGGCGAGCTCGCACGCGGGCGTGGAGGTGGCCGTCTTCCCGCCCTTCCCGTGGCTACGGGAGGTGGCGCGGGCGCTGGAGGGGACGCCCGTGGCGCTGGGCGCCCAGGACTGCCACTGGGAGGAGTCGGGCGCCTTCACCGGCGAGGTCTCGCCCGCCATGCTGAGGGGCTGGTGCCGGTGGGTGATCGTGGGCCACTCCGAGCGGCGGGCCCTGGGCGAGACCGACGAGATCGTGTCCCGCAAGGTCGCGGCCGCCCTGGCGGCCGGGCTCGACGTCGTGGTCTGCGTGGGCGAGCGCGAGGCCGAGACCCGCGAGGGGCGGGCCGCTGAGGTGGTGGCGGAACAGGTGCGGCGGGCGCTCTCGGGCTGTGGGTCCCTCGACCCCGCGCGCCTGGCTGTCGCCTACGAGCCCGTGTGGGCGATCGGGACAGGCAAGAACGCCGAGCCCGCCCAGGCCGGGGCGGCCGTCGCCGCCGTGCGCGGCCGCATCGCGGAGGACCTGGGCGAGGCCGTCTCGGCCGGCGTCAGGGTCCTCTACGGGGGCAGCGTCACCTCGGCCAACGTGGCCGCCTACGTGGAGGTCCCGGGGTGCGGCGGCTGCCTGGTGGGGGGCGCCAGCCTCAGCGCCGAGGAGTTCGGCAAGATGATCGCGGCCGTGGCCGCGGAGGGGAGTTGAGGCCGTGAGAAAGATCCTCTACGTGGTCCTAGACGGGCTCGGGGACAGGCCCTCGCCCGTGCTGGGCGGGCGCACGCCGCTGGAGGCCGCGCGCACGCCCTTCTTGGACGAGCTCGCCGACCGCGGCCAGACGGGGCTCATGGACGCCATCGGGCCGGGGGTGGCGCCCGAGTCGGACGCCGCCGTGCTCAGCATACTGGGCTACGACCTCGACCGCTACTACACGGGCCGGGGGCCCCTCGAGTCGCACGGCGCCGGCCTCGCGGTGCGCGATGGCGACCTCGCCTGGCGGGCCAACTTCGGGACCGTGGACGGCTCCTGGCGCATCGTCGACCGCCGCGTGGGGCGCAACCTCGGGGAGGGGGAGGCGGGCGAGCTGGCGGCTGCCGTGCAGGCGGGGGTACGCCTCGACGGGGCCGAGTTCCAGTTCCGCCACACGCTCGGGCACCGCGCCTGCCTGGTCATCCGCCGCGACGGTTTCCACCTCTCCGGCCAGGTCGACAACTGCGACCCCGGCTACCGCCGCCACGGGGTCTTCTCGGTCGCCGTGGCCGACCCCGGCGACCGGGTCCAGGAGGCGGCCGCCCTGGACGGCTCGGAGGCCGCGGGCGTGGCTGCCGAGCTAACCAACGAGTTCATGCGCAAGAGCCACGAATTGCTGGAGGCGCATCCCGTCAACGAACGCCGCCGGGCCGAGGGCAAGATGCCCGGCAACATGATCCTGCTCCGGGACGCGGGCGACCGCCTCCCGCGCCTGCCCGCCATCCGGGAGAGGTTCGGGCTCCGCTTCGGGAGCCTGGTCGAGATGCCGGTCGAGGTCGGTATCGCCGACCTCACCGGAATGGACCAGGTCCCCGTCCCCTCTACGGCGGAGGACCCCGAACGCGGCTACCGTCGGTGGGCGGACTGCACCCTGGCCGGGCTGCTCGAGCACGACGGCCTCTACGTGCACCTCAAGGGCCCCGACCTCTTCGGCCACGACGGCGACGCGGAGGGCAAGCGGGACAACATCGAGCAGATCGACAGGTCCTACTTCGGACCCCTCATGAAGGAGCTCACGGGCGGGGACTTCGTGGTCGCCGTGACCGCCGACCACAGCACGCCCTGCTCGATCAAGGCTCACTCGGACGACCCCGTCCCGCTCCTCGTCGCAGGAGGGACGGTGGGCCCGGAGGGAGAGGGCGGCTTCGGGGAGACCAGGTGCGCTTCGGGCACGCTGGGCAGGCTTCAGGGGCCCTCCCTGATGCCGCGGCTGGTCGCGCTGGCCGAGGCCTGAGCGGCCGAGGCGGATGGCGCCCCCCCGCGGTCCCTACACTGTTACTGGAAGCGACCCGTGAGGGTCGGCGGGGGCGCAGCGGGCGCCCGCCGCCGCCGCAGGCCCCGATCGCAGGCCCCGGTTGAAGGAGATGAGCGATGGCGTTCGAACTGCCCCCTCTGCCCTACCCGTACGGCGCGTTGGAGCCGCACATCGACGAGACCACCATGCAGATCCATCACGACCGCCACCACGCGGCCTACGTGAACAACGCCAACGCGGCCCTCTAGAAGCATCCCGAACTGGCCGGCAAGAGCGTCGAGGACCTCCTGCGAGGGATCGAGTCGGTGCCTGAGGACGTCCGCACCGCGCTCCGCAACAACGCCGGCGGCCACGCCAACCACTCGCTCTTCTGGGAGGTCCTCTCGCCCGAGGGCGGGGGCCAGCCGGGGGGCGCGCTGGGGAGCGCGATCGAGCAGGCCTTCGGGAGCTTCGAAGCCTTCAAGGACGAGCTCTCCAAGAAGGCGGCGGGACAGTTCGGGAGCGGCTGGGGCTGGCTCGTCGTGGCAGGGGGAGGGCTGCAGGTCGTCTCCACCCCCAACCAGGACAGCCCCCACATGCAGGGCCTTGCCCCCATCCTGGGCGTGGACGTCTGGGAGCACGCCTACTACCTCAAGTACCAGAACAAGCGGGCCGACTACATCGCGGCCTGGTGGAACGTCGTCAACTGGTCTGAGGTCGCCCAGAGGTACGAGAAGGCTCGCGCCTGAGGCCCAGGGGCGGGCCGCGCCCGCCCCCGGCCGCGGGTAGAATCCCTGCGTCCATGACCAGGCTTCAAGGACCGCTCGTCGTGCTCGAGGTCGTGACGGCGATCCTGCTCATGGCCGGCATACTCATCCAGACCCCGAAGGCGACGGGTCTGGGAGGCACCATCGGGGGCGGGGACACGGGGCTGGGC